>JAAZHD010000340.1 GCA_012510895.1 Clostridiales bacterium | reverse complement strand
TTGAAGTAATACTGGATACACCGGTGGATGACTTTGCTCAGAAGGTAATGGGCCAGCACTATATTGTAACCTATGGCGATAATACAGCCGAATTGAAAGATCTGTGCAAAATACTCAATATTGAAATAATCTAATTTATCTTATTAGCTTAATGGAGGGGGTTTTAAGGCTTGAACAGGTTACGCTACAATGAAAAAATCGAAGAGAAGATCAGAGAAAAACTCTCTCGGATGACCATTGAGGAAAAAGTCTGGCAAATGGGCATGGTTCCCAGCAATTTGTTTGTTGATGAAAAAGGTAATTTCATTAAAGACAAAGCAGATGAGATATTTAAAGGATACAGCATTGGAGGATTTCAGGATTTAAGATTTGAGCCTGAAAAAAATATAGATCTGATTAAAGAAATCCAGGACTATATCATTAATAATACAAGTCCCGGGATACCGGCAATTGTTGTAGGCGAAACCCTGCATGGATATTTAAGCCCAAAGGCCACTATTTTTCCTCAGGTTATAGGTCTTGGAAGCACATGGAATACCCGGTTGGTTCAGGATATAGCCGAAGCGGCAGCCAAGGAAGCCCGCGCAGCGGGAACTACCCTGGCCAATTCACCTGATCTGGATTTAGCCAGGGATCCGCGGTGGGGAAGGGTGGAAGAAACTTTTGGAGAAGATCCTTACCTGGTTACACAGATGGGCTTAAGCATTGTAAGAGGCATGCAGGGTGATATGAACAGGGATAGAAGCGAAATGATTATTTCTTCCATAAAGCACTATGTAGCTCACTCTTCTCCTGAAGGCGGAGTAAATATAGGACCGGTAGCAGCCGGAGAACGTCAGTTAAGAGAACTGTATTTAAAACCCTTTGCCGCAGCGATTCAGGAAGGCGGCGCCCTGGCAGTAATGCCTGCCTATAGTGAATTGGACGGCATACCGGTTCATGCATCTGAGTTTCTTCTAACTGAAATACTCAGAAATGAACTTGGGTTTATGGGAATGACCATAGCTGACTACGGTGCCATACATATGCTGTACAGAGTTCACAAGGTTGCTGAAAGCCCTCAGGCTGCCGGCAGACTGGCTGTTAAAGCAGGCATGGACTTTGAAGCAGGCAACATTCACTGTTATGGAGATAATCTAATTGAGCTTGTGAAAAAGGGTGAAGTACCCGAAGAAATTATAGACACTGCTGTTACCAGAATTCTCAGGGTAAAGTATTTGGCAGGCATTATGGATAATCCTTATGGCAGCCTGGAAAAAGCAAAAAAATATTATGGATGTGAAAAGCATAAACAGCTTGCTCTGGATGCCGCCAGGGAATCCATCGTTCTTCTGAAGAATCAAAATAACATTCTGCCGCTGGATAAAAATCTAAAATCTGTCGCCGTAATAGGTCCTGTCGCTGACAGAGGTGAGCTGGGAGACTACAGCCTGCCGAATGATGATGTGGTCACTCCCTTGGCAGGAATAAAGGCGGTACTTCCCAATGACTGCAAAATTAACTATGCAAAAGGCTGTGGTTTATGGGAAATGGATAGAAGCGGATTTGAAGAATCAATAGAGGCTGCCCGCAATTCTGAAGTTGCAATCGTTGTGCTTGGTGAAACCAGCATAAAAGCATATGGTATGGGCTGGGGCAGAGAGACGGATGATGTGATTCTATGCGGTGAAGGTTACGACCGTTCTGACATTTCCCTGCCCGGGCTTCAGCATCAATTAGCAGAAGAAATAATAAAAACAGGCACGCCGACAATACTTGTCCTTATTAACGGCCGACCCATCACATTAGGCGACCTCAATGACAGTGCCGCTGCAATTCTGGAAGCCTGGTATCCGGGGCAGGAAGGGGGAACGGCAATAGCTGAAGTCTTGTTTGGAGACGTGAACCCTTCAGGCCGGCTTACAATTTCATTCCCTAAAGAAAGCGGCCAGATTCCTGTTTATTACAATCATAAACCGTCAGCCAGGGGCTATTACAAAAAGCCTGGAACTCCGGAAAAACCCGGCAGGGATTATGTATTCTGTGATACAGAGCCTATGTACCCATTTGGTTACGGGCTTAGTTATACTACTTTCGAGTATTCAAATCTTAAAATAGACATCCAAAACTTAAAGGAAAAAAATGAGATTAACATAAGTGTAAGTGTTAAGAATACCGGTAAGAGGGAAGGAAAGGAAGTGGTGCAGCTTTATGTAAACGATATTGTAAGTAGCGTTACCACCCCTGTAAGAGAGCTTAAGGGCTTCACCAAAATTTCCTTATTGCCCGGGGAGGAAAAGCAGGTTGTCTTTAATCTGCCCCTGAAAGAGCTGGCTCTTATTGACAGAAATATGAAGCCGGTAGTAGAACCCGGAGAGTTTGAAGTTTTTGTAGGAGATTTAAAAGCAGCATTTAAAATATAGATGGAGGAGATTAAAATGAAAAAGGACAATAGATATATACCTTATCCATTTTATTGGGATGATGTGCCGATTGACATTTCATTTGTATTCAAGAATGAAAAGCCGGCTGGCAGGCATGGCTTCCTGAAGGTTTCAGGCAGCGACTTTGTATTTGAGGATGGAACAAAGGCTAAGTTCTGGGGCACTAACTTTAACAGCGGCTTAAATTTTCCGCCCCATGATTTTGCCGAGAAGCTTGCACGGCGGTTGTCTAAAATAGGAATTAATATAGTCAGATTCCACCAGATGGATGCGGAGTGGGCAACCCCCAATATATTCCAGTTCAGTAAAGGGGAGAGAAAAGGCAATACGTTAAGTTTTGATCCCCGCAGCATGGACAGACTGGATTATCTCATATATTGCCTGAAAAAAGAGGGTATATATATTTATATGGACATGCTGACCTACCGGAAGTTTAAAACCGGAGATGGTGTTGTGGCTGCAGAACAGCTCCAGGATGCAGCCAGGCCGTATTGTATCTTCGACCGAAAACTAATAGAACTGCAGAAGAGGTTCAATTACGACTTGTGGACTCATATTAACCCCTACACAGGTCTGGCATATAAAGATGATCCTGCCATAGTTCTGGCAGAGGTTATCAATGAAGGTGATATGTTCAGCAGGCCCACTGTTATACCTTATTATAAAAACATATTGGACGGCATGTTTGATGAATGGCTTGAGAAAAACGGCAGGAAAAGGCCGGAAGGCGAAGTAACCTATCCTTCTGATGATCCGGTCATAACTGAATTTCTGATTGAAGTTCAGGAAAACTATTACAGGGAAATGATCGGACATTTAAGAGAAATCGGAGTTAAGATACCCATTACCGGCACGAACTGGGC
>JAAZHD010000339.1 GCA_012510895.1 Clostridiales bacterium | reverse complement strand
TGAAGTTATAGATACTAAAAAAACCATGTTCAATGTTATAACCAAGTCCGGAAATACCTCAGAAACCATATCTCAGTTTCTTATTGTTCATGAGATGCTGAGGAAGGAAATAGGGGAAGGTTATCAGGATCGCTTTATAGCGACTACGGACAGGGAAAACGGCAGTTTAATAAAGATCGCCGGGGAGCTTAAGCTCAAAACCTTTTATATACCGGCCGGGGTCGGAGGCAGATTCTCGGAACTTTCACCGGTCGGGCTGCTGGCTGCGGCTGTCTGCGGCATTGACATAGAAGAAATGCTGTCCGGGGCAGCCTATATGGATGAGATTTGCAAGGAAGAGGATGTGTACAAAAATCCTGCTTACATGGGAGCTGTCCTGCAGTATCTGGCCATGAAGGACGGCAAGAACATATCCGTAATGATGCCATATACCGACTCATTAAAATATATGGCTGACTGGTATGCCCAGCTCTGGGCGGAAAGCCTGGGCAAAAGGTATAACCTTAAGGGAGAAGAGGTTTTCGCAGGGCAGACCCCTGTGAAAGCACTGGGCGTTACCGACCAGCATTCCCAGATACAGCTTTATACGGAAGGGCCGTTTGACAAGGTGGTAACCTTCCTGGGGGTAGACTGCTACCGCACTTCTGTTGCTATTCCCAAAGGCTTTGAAGATATGCCGGCAGTATCTTTTTTAGGCGGACACACTTTAAACGAATTGATTCATGCAGAACAGACTGCTACAGAATATGCATTATTAAAGGCAAAGCGCCTGAATCGGACTATTACCTTGCCTGAGGTCAACGCATTCACAATTGGTCAGTTATTGTACTACCTCGAGGTGGAAACGGCATTTGCAGGAGAACTTCTGGGAATTAATGCCTTTGATCAGCCCGGCGTAGAGGAAGGAAAGAATGCAACCTACGCATTGCTTGGCCGCCCGGGTTATGAAGGCAAGAAGGCAGAATTGGATTCCAGACCCAAGAAGAAAAAGGAATATATAATTTAACCCATATTTATTTGACATATTAGCACGAAGTTGAGTAAAGTAAAGAAGGTGCTTGTATACTGCTTAATATAAGCATTGGTACAAGCACTCTTTTGTGTAATTTACAGAAGCAATTATTGTTAAGGAGAAGGAAGATATAAAATATGAAGAGAAAAGAAATAAAGGCTGCTGTATTACTTACCCTGGCAGCAATTATCTGGGGGTTTGCTTTTGTTGCACAGAGGGTTGGGGTTCAGTATATAGGAAGTTATACCTTTACGGGAGTGCGTTTTGCCCTCGGGGCATTTTCTTTAATGCCCCTTATTGCATTGCAGAACAGGAAAGAAGCCAGGAATCAATCAAGAGAAAAAAACACGGATGAAAAGAAGTCTGAAACCAGGCTTTTATATAAGGTTGGCATGCTGGCAGGAACCATTCTTTTCATAGCAGCAGGTTTGCAGCAGCTGGGTATTAAGGACACCACAGCAGGAAAGGCTGCATTTATAACTGGCTTTTATATTATTATGGTACCTGTTTTTGGTATTTTTCTTAAGCATAAGATCGGGAAAAAAACATGGGCGGCTGCCATCATTGCAATTATAGGTTTATATCTGATAAGTGTGGAGGAGAGTTTCACCGTCTCGCTGGGGGATCTGCTTGTTTTTATCTGTTCCTTTTTCTTTTCCGCTCATATTCTATTAATTAACCAATATGCTGACAAAATAAATACCCTGAAGCTGTCCGTTGTGCAATACCTGACATGCTCGGCTTTAAGCATGATAACGGCACTTATTTTTGAAGAAATTCATATATCTCATATCATCAATGCAGGTATTCCCATATTATACGGGGGCATACTTTCTGTCGGTGTTGCCTATACGCTGCAGATTGCAGGGCAAAAATATGCCAAGGCCTCCCACGCAGCCATTATAATGAGCACTGAGTCGGTTTTTGCCTTAATAGGCGGCATAATCATGCTAAATGAATCTATGGATATAAGAGGATACCTGGGCTGTCTGCTAATGCTTCTGGCCGTTATATTGTCCCAGTATCAGAAAGACAGCAAGGATGAGACAGAAGCAGAGGAAAACCTGGAATTAATAAGTGATCTGAATAAAGTAAGCCACAAGACTTAATCGCATCTTGTGGCATTTTTTTATTTACCCTTGATAATTCTTCCTTTTGTTATTTCCAGAATTATTTCAGGAGTAAGTTTAAAAACAGACTTCGGGGTTCCGGCGACTGCACGTATTTCATCATACTGCTTAAGGTCCTCATCGATATATGTTGGTATCGGCGCTGCATGCCCTACAGGCGGAACACCGCCAATTGCAAAACCTGTATGTTTCAAAACAAAATCTGCATCTGCTTTTTCCAATTTCTCGCCTGTAAATTCTTTTACTGCTTTTTCATTTACTCTGTTAGAACCGCTTGTTATTATCAATATAGGCTTTTGAGACGTTTTCCCCTTGAATATTAAAGATTTAGCTATTTGACCGACTGTACAGCCTATGACATCTGCAGCTTCCTGTGCAGTACGGGTGGAATCAGAGAATTCCTTTATACTGATTTCATCATATCCTAATTTAATAAGAACTGCTTGTACCCTTTCTGTGCTTTTCTTCAAATCCGTTGACAAGAACACTACCTCCTGTTAAAAAATATTCTTTAGTTTTGAAAAACTATGTAATATATCAGGTTGCTGTTATACAATATATTATACATATATCCGATATATATAAAAGGATAAAAGGCTTTTTCTGCATAGAATACTCAATCCGGTCAAGAAATATTATTATTAAAAACACTTTAAAAAATATAAATTATCAACTCAACTTTCCCACCACTATTG
>JAAZHD010000338.1 GCA_012510895.1 Clostridiales bacterium | reverse complement strand
GGGTTAGAGTTTGATACAGAACCTGGAGCAGAACCCGTAATTCATTTTCCCGCAAATTGGGAACAAAAAACAAAACCAAGGAGGATTACTAGTGAAGAAAAAGTTGGCATTGATTTTGGTATTCGGAATTCTGCTGAGTATTCTGGCCGGCTGCGCCGGAACCGGTGATGATCCGGCCGGAACAGATCCGACAGAAAAGCCTGCTGAAACTCCTGCTGCTACTCCGGAGGATGAAGCAACCGCCGGGGATGATGAAGGTGAAGTTGAGAACCTGAATCTGACCGGTTTCCCAATTGTGAATGAGACCATCTATCTTAAAGGGTTTGGCGGAAGGTCTCCTGACAGTCAGCCATGGGAAGAATGCGTTTTGCATCAGCTTTATGAGGAAATGACTAATATTAAGATTGAATGGGAACTTGCTGACGTTGAAAACATTGCAGAAGTACGTAACATCAAACTGGCAAGTGGCGTTCTGCCTGATCTCTTCTTCCAGGCAAGGGTTCCCGTCATTGATCAGATGACCTATGGTGCCAACGGAATGTTTGTGCCCTTAAATGATCTGATTGACAAATACGCCCCCAACATTAAGGCTATGCTTGAAGATGAAGGCTACAGCGACGTAAAAAAGATGTGGACCATGCCTGACGGAAAAATCTATTCCATTTCCGGTGTTGTAGCACCTGACAACAAGGTAGGAAGAATGCCGCAGAAATGGTGGATAAAGATGTCATATGTAGAGGAGTGCAATGACGGTAAGATTCCTGAAACCACCGAAGAACTATATCAGTTCCTCAAGAATGTAAAGGCAAAATATCCGGAATTGACACCATTATCCTGTCACAGATTCAGATGGATAAGACGTCATTTCAAGGGTTCATTCGGCTTAGGAAACAGAAGTGCATATACACATGAATATGTATCCTGGGATGAAGAAAACAATACAGTTGTAGTAGATATAACTACTGACAGGTATAAGGAAATGTTAAAATACCTGAACAGGCTCTATACCGAAGATCTATTAGATCCCATGATCTTTACTCAGGAAATGGCTTCATATGTGGCTAACGGTAAAGAACATAAATATGCTATCATTCATGGTAACACACCGGGAGTATTTGGCTTCACAGAAGAAGAGTGGAACACTGAAGGTCAGGAAAACAGCTGGTACTGCGGAGTCATTCTGGAAGGGCCTTATGGCGATAAGATTATGAGTACCTATATGCCCCAAAGCTTTATGCCCGGACAGTTTGTAATCACCAGTGCTAACAAGTATCCTGAAGCTACTATGAGATGGGTTGTCTACTTTATGGATGGAGCAGAAGGTTCACTATTCGTTATCGCCGGTGTTGAAGGAGTCAGCTTTGACATCGATCCTGAAACCGGCTTGCGCGTAGCTTATAAGACTGAAGAGACCGGTAAGCAGTATACCTGGACATCCAGTTATCCGGTATATATAAGTTCAGTAGATATTATTAACGGCGGACATCCGACTCCGGATACTCCCTACGGCCGTGCTCTGGACCTGCTGTATGAAACCCGTCCGGAATCAGTATGGGGCGAGTTCACATACACAAAGGAAGAAACTGAAAGAATGGCGACCTTAAAGGCAGACATTGAACCCTATATAGAAGAAGTTGAAGCAAAACTCATTACAGGCGAAATGTCCTTTGACGAGTGGGATAATATCCAGAACAACTTAAAGAAAATGGGCCTTGATGAATACATTGAAATTTACAATATTGCTGCCAAGAGGTTTGAAGGCAATTAAGAATAATTAACTTTAGCGGCTACTCAAACAGGGAAGGCATGCCTGATCCCTGTTTGGTAGCCATAATTTTCTGTGCAGCAGGGCAGACTTTATCATTTGCTGTTAAGCTTCCATGAGGTGCAATTACAATTATTACATAAATAATCAAAAAGGGTTTTTTGAGTTTATGACGAATAAGCATATTAACGGTATTTTCAAAAACGTATTAAGCATTATTCTCTGTTAGATGTGTCCGTACCCGAAGAAGCAAAAACTAATTGCGTAAAAGCATGCAGGGCATGGAGGGCAGAAAAGCAGATGCGTAAAGAAAGCTTTATAGTTAAACATTATAATCTGTTACTACGTAACTTTGTAATGACCTTACTTATTATTTTTGTTTTATTAATGATTGTAAGCCGGTTCGTATATATGAGCTTTAACCGGCTTCATATTGATAATGTAAAAAATGAAAAAAGGAAGGAAATGTACGTAGTAGCTGAAAGGTTTTCACAAAACCTTAATGATTTGGATACCATTGCTTATTCGATCCTTACAAATAACAAGACCGCTCCTCACAATATTGATAGAGGCGGCTATTCCGGGATTGTTGCTACCAGGGAGCTGTTAAACCATGAAGTTGGCAATTCTTTTATAGAGGGAATCCTTTTATACACCAAATATAATAATCGTAATATGCTTACCTCATCATCCAGTATATGCGATATCAATGTTGCACTTTTGCACAAGTATGGATATCCGGAATCTGCCAAAGCTGATATTGACGATATCATTTTTAACAATTACAGACCGGTTTTGTTGTCAACAGAGTATTTTATGAAGGAATTACAGCACGAATATTTAAATCCTAAATACAAAAAACGATTCCTTTATATCTTTCCGCCTGCTGCGCAATACTGGTACACTAACAGTACCGTTATGTTTCTTATTAAAGAACAAACGCTGCAGGGTTTTGCTGAGCAGGCCATGTCCGGCTATAAGGGATATTTTTATTTATTTGACAAAGAAAGCAACTTGGTTTACTCATTTCATGTAAATGAAACACCAATGGATTCGGAGGTTTTTCTCTCAAACCTGGATTTAACTTCTTCTGAAACAGACGGACTGGATTTGGAGATTGCAGGTATATCTTATACTGTATTCCATGAACAGTTAACTGATCATCCTTATTCCCTGATGCTGATTATTCCAACTTCCCAGTATCTGATGCCGATGGAAGAGTGGATGAATTCTTTTACCATGATTTTATTTGCCCTTCTGGCATCCGGAATCTTTATTGCTGTTTTAATTACTATAGCCAATTACGTACCAATATATAAATTTACCAGTGCGCTTAAACAGATAACCAATCTTGGCCATACACCCGCCATTGGAAAAGAACTGCCCTATATCTCAACTGCCTTGGTTTCGCTTTCAAATCAGAATATTAATTTACAAAGAGAGAATGAGGTGTATTCCACTGCGCGCAGACGTGAGTTTCTTACCAATCTGTTCAAGGACAACTATCTTAAAACAGACATTCAGTATCAGGCAGACCTGGTCGGAATATCGGTTATAGATACGTTTTTTGTTGTTATGTGCATAGGTTTGAACAATTATAATGATTTTTTGCAGCAGCACAGCAAGGATATGCAGCTTTTATTGAAGGAAGCCATAATAACTCAATGTGAAAAAAGCCTTTCAGGCCTTGGCAATGTGCATGGGGTTGAGGTTGGGGAAGGTGACGTATATGCCGTGCTGTTTAATGCGTACAACAATAGTATAAAAACGGATGAACTGAATAATGTTGCTCAGAAGCTTGTAACATACTTTGAGGAGAACTTTGAAATTTCCATAACTATTGGGATGAGCTCCGGCTACTGCAGTATTGAGGATACACCGAATGCTTACAATCAGGCACGAACTGCCTTGGATTATCGTCTTGTGTATAGTAAATCCAGGATCATCCTTTACGACAATATTATGAGAAATTCTTCCGGTTCCAATTGGTATCCTGTGTTATTGGAACAAAAGCTTTTGGAAGCAATCAAAACGCTGGATACTAAAAAAATATCAGATATACTTAATCAACTGATGCTGAGTTTTCATGAGAAAAATCTGACTATAAAAGAAGTTCAATTCATTTGCTGCAGCCTTATTGGAACCTTAATCAGCTTTATGTCCCATATGCATATAGATGCTGACTCGGATTTCCATGATGTGCAGAGTTTATTTATAGATTTCAGGTTCCAAACGCTGGATGAGGTACAGCAGAACCTTGACAGGCTGATAATGATCTTATGCAAATATATCAGCAATCAGCAATCTCAGAAAGAAAACAGCCTTATAAACGAGATTATAGAATATATCTATGAAAACTATGGTGACAATACTCTATGCTTGCAAAGCATTGCTAAGCATTTCAACTATTCAGTCTCTTATATCTCTCGTATTTTTAAGGAGCATACGGGATACACCCTGATTAACTATGTTGATAATGTGCGCATGCAGAAAACCAAACAACTGTTGAGGGAGGCAGATTACTCCATATCGCAAATATTGACACTGGTTGGGTATAATGATAAGAGTAACTTTATCAGAAAGTTCAGGCGATCCGAAGGAATTACTCCCATGGAGTATAGGAAAAACTACCAGTCCAGGTTGATGTATATATTGAATGATTGAAATATTGCAGATTAGAATACTTATCATACCAGAAAGGTGAAATAATTAATGGAACTATTCATTAAGCACAAAGAGTGGTAGAAAGCGAACTTGCATACTCATACAACAAGATCAGACGGTGCATATTCTGTAGAAGAATGCATAGATGCATATAGAAAAAGAGGATATGATTTTCTATGTATAACAGACCATCGCAAATACTTTCAGGGCTATGAGTCAGAAGATTTTATAGTAATACCCGGAACAGAATTTCATTATCATGATGATGAATTGAGAAAGGCCTTTCATATAACAGGTATAAATATTACGAAAGAAATTCCCACTGATGATACCTGTAAGCCCCAGTACATAATTGATCTAATCAATGAAGCCGGAGGAATAGCTGTTATGGCTCATCCTGCCTGGTCGCTGCTGACTCATGACGATACTATGAATCTTAACGGCTTGACTGCTATCGAAATATTCAATACCTTATCTGAGGCATATTCCTGCAGGGGGTATTCGGACAACTATGCAGACGTTCTCGCGTCAAAAGGGTATGTAAAGAATCTGCTTGCAGTTGACGATGCTCATTTCTACGATAAGGATGCCTTTCAGGGATGGATCATGGTACAATGCAATGATTTAAATGCAGATTCCATAGTGAATGCAATTATAAAAGGAAAATACTATTCCACTCAAGGGCCCGAATTCAAACAGATTTCAGTGAACGGAGATACGATTACAGCTGAGACATCGCCGGTTGCCGGTATTTCCTTCATCAGCGACACGTTCTACGTACGGGAGCGTGTTGTTGAGTCAGACGGACTGATAACGGAAGGCCGGTATAAAATTAAGAAAACAGATCGTGTAGTAAGAGTTGAAATAACAGATGCAGACGGTAAAAAGGCTTGGAGCAATTATATAGTTCTTTAACCGTAAGCAGCCTGTCAAAATTAAATCAGCATAAGAATAACGAATTCCGAAACAGAACTCGTTATTCTTTTTTTGGCTTATTTCGATTATATGTGATAGTATATATGTGTTATTTTTGAGCTTATCAGGTTTACCCGGAAAACTGAACAAGTATCCGGACAGATTATAAATTGACAAGGAGACAGGAGACAACTTATGTTTTTGAATTTTATCTGGGATTTTGACGGAACCTTATACGATTCATATCCCCATATGGCTGAGTCCTTTTGCAAGGCCCTTTCTGCCCTGGGCATAGATCAGTCTGTTGCTGATATTATGCCCTTCATAAAGATATCAATGGGTACATGCATGCGGCATTATAAAGCTAAATACAACCTTGGCGAAGAACTTCGTGAGCTGTATAAAAAATTTGAGGCACCGGTAAACTGCGATGTGGTCAGACCTTTTCCCGGCTTGGAAGAGGCTCTTGGATTGATAAGCAGTAAAGGCGGAAAAAATTATATATATACTCACAGAAATAACTCTGTATTTGAATATATCAGGTGTTATTCTTTGGATAAATATTTTGACGACATTATTACCAGTGAGGACAATTTTCCAAGCAAGCCGGCACCTGATGCGATTCTGTATCTGATAGAAAAACACGGGCTGAATAAAGGTAAAACCATTATGATGGGAGACAGGGATATTGATATACAGGCGGCATGGAATGCCGGCATTAAAGGCTGCCTTTTTGATCCGGACAATTTTTATCCGGATTTTAGGGCGGATTACTGCATTAAATCCATGAGTGAAATCGCAAAGCTTCTGTGAAATCTTTATATTTTACGAACAATCTATAATTCTAATATGGATTATAGATTTATTTTTTTATATGATAAAGGAAAGCAGATTCTATTTTCATCTATACCCTGGAGGAGGCCTAATCTGCTGCATATCATACCTCTGGTCACGAGACATCTTACATAAAAAGTCTGCTTTTTATCCAGGGTGCAGGAAAACATGAAAGAGATTTGGCGGGGTGAATTATATGAATACAATGCTTAATGATAATCCAACTAAACCGGAAAACTCAAAGGCTTTTGGCAATCTGGAGATTACAAGGATGGCTCCCGGTGATCAGAGAATTACTATAGATTTCAGCTGGGCGGGAAGTTTTAAAAGAAATGAGCTTATATTGAAAGTATTGATTAAAGACTACAAGACTCTTAATGAAGTATATACCGCTGTGATCGATGAAGATGCTGAATACATTACGATAAATGACCTGAGGAACGGAACAGATTATTTAGTGGAACTGGAAGCTAGATGCAGGCATTCTGGGGCTGCAGCAGCCTTAAGCCATCCTAGGCTGTTCAGAACGGGTTTCGTCCCCGGAACGGTTATTAACTATATTCATCCCGAGGATTATACTTACAATTCATCAGGCCGATCTCCTGCCAGTCCGTCCATAGTCCGGTTGCAGGATGGGAGCTTGCTGGCTTCCCATGATATATTCTGGGGCGAAGGCGGACAAAATCTGACCAAGGTTTTTGTATCCCGCGATAATGGGAACACATGGGAGTATTTGTCAGATATTTACCCTTGTTTCTGGGGGAAATTATTCTTGCATAAAAATATTCTTTATATGCTGGGAACCAGTACGGAATATGGAGCACTTCTCATTTTTAAATCTATGAACTTGGGAAAAACATGGAGCAAACCGGCTCATATTATGGACGGCGGCAGCAGGGATGAAGGCGGGCCCCATAAAGCTCCCATGCCGGTCGTTAATCATAATGGTAGACTATGGACAGCAATAGATTACGGCTCATGGAGCACAGGAGGGCATGCCTCGGGAGTTATATCCATAGATGCAGATAAGGATTTAATGGACCCGGAAAACTGGATTGCAACTCCTTTCCTGCCCTACAGTACCGAATGGGAAGGCACGATAAGGGGCGGCAATCCGGGACTTTTGGAAGGCAATGTGGTGGTAACCCCTGAAGGCGGGCTGGTAAACATTCTAAGGTATCATACAGCGGGAGGCAGTCCGGATTACGGCAAAGCAGTTATTCTGAACATTGATAAGGATAAGCCCGGTTCTATGCTTACTTTTGGGAGAGTAATAGATTTCCCGGGAAATATGTCGAAGTTTACAATACAATATGACAAAGTCAGCAAGAAATATTACGCTCTGGTGAATCGTGTTACTACTGAATGGGTATCACAAAGAAATATACTTACACTCATTTCTTCACATAATTTGTTTGATTGGAAAATTGAGAGAGATCTGATTAACTATGAGGACAATGGATGGCCGGAGGACTATATCAAAGTAGGTTTTCAATATGTGGATTGGATCTTTGACGGCAATGACATAGCAGCTGTGTGCAGGACAGCTGTTAACGGAGCCTATAATTTTCATAATGCAAATAATCTTACTTTTCATCGATTTAAAAATTTCAGGAGATAACCTTGATAAGGTCTTAAATAGGTCAGGATAT
>JAAZHD010000337.1 GCA_012510895.1 Clostridiales bacterium | reverse complement strand
GGAAGAACAGCGACGGCGGCGGGGTCAAGACCTACCTGATCAACCTTGTCGACGCCCTGCAGGACAAAGGGGGCGACGTCAGCGTGCTCTTCCGGGAGGGCGACGACCCGGAGCACTTCTGCGGCGGGAAGGACAAGGTTGGGTTCTCCTTTGCCTGGTACCGGAGGTTTCAAGAGGTTTCTCCAAGATGATCCTCTCCTAGGGAACATTTGTGGGAAACAGTTACTTGGCATGTATATTCTGAATTTCCAGCCGATGATTGAGTAGATTTTTTACAGAGCCTTGCATAATATAATTTGTATGCAGCACTGGGAAGAGCAAAATCCCATTTAGAGCTAAATAGCCAATGAGCAAATAAACTAGCGGTGCCGAATGATGTTTGCGAAAAAAAAAATAGAAAAAGTCCTGTCTCATATGCAAGGCAACAGGTTTGTAAAAGTTGCTACCATATCTGGCTTCACCGCAATAATTCTGGCTAACATAGTCACTTTATTGAATCCCACTCAGGGGTATGAGTTATCGATTTATGACGCCACACCCTCAATCGTTTGGTATTGTCTTATATTTTCCTCATCGTGTGGCATTAGTATCATCGTTTTCGAAGTTTATACTAAGAAGCATTGTAATAACTTGAATTCATGGATCTACGGCTTAGTTCTCCTCTTAATTTCCCGCATTACTTTACTTTGGCTCCCATATAATAGAGGATATGTTGCCTGGGGGGGGGATCATATGACACATATTGGTATAGTGAAAGATGTCCTCATATCGGGGTTCGTCGCACCAGACAACTACTATCCGATCGTACATATTTTTCTTTCTGAGATGGCACTCACCGCAAATTTGTCCGCAGAGTTTTTAACTGAATATTCGACTGTTCTCATGTCGGTTTTTTTTGTTGTGAGTATTTATTTAATTGGAACATATCTACTGAAAGATAAAACAGTTTCAGTGTTAGCACTTGCAGCCGCAGGATGTGTAATATTTAGCCGTTATGATGTATATCTAATGCCAAATGGCTGGTCTGTTTTATTTTTCCCCTTCGCCCTCTTACTTGTGGTTAAAGCTACCGAGAAAGAATCTAAACTTGCGTATAAGATAATTGCCGCGATCATTCTAATATTATTCCCGTTTTTCCACACATTATCTGCGTTACTCCTGGCAATCGTAATCATTTTACTTGCTGCGTCCCATACTATTCTGAGTAAATTCGGATATTTGCGCAGTCAAATAGAGAAATATTTTTTGCTACCTGATTGTGCCCCGTCCCCCGCCATACTCGGTGTTCTTTTAGTAACATGGACAACGTGGACACTATCATTTAGGACGTTTCACCCTAACATCAGAAGTTTGTTTAATAGTATTTTCTCGGATACTGATACGGATGTCCTAGCGAGTATGGGAAATAAGGTTTCAAAAATGAATTTTGATTTATTTGACCTCGTTTTTCTGGCTGTAAAAGAAGAAGGGCCGACAATTGTATTTCTTATACTCTTTATATTTGGCTCTTATCTCATCTTCAACGCATATTGTAATGAGCAGGAGTTTAGGAGAATAATAATCTTTATAGGGGTCACTTTCTTCTTTGGTTTCCTATATGCTAGTTATCTTTTCGGTATTCTCCCTGGCCTTGGTTCTGTAGCGGGGGGTCGTATTCTTGCATATGTCAAAGTAATGATCCCAATTTTTGCAGGTATTGTATATATGCATATATTGTCGAAGAGAAAAGCAATTGGTATATTGCTATGTATCGGAGTAATAATGATTCCGGTTGTTTTATCGATATTTGGAGTATTTCCTTCCCCTTATGTCCATCGCCCTACGCCACAGATTACCG
>JAAZHD010000336.1 GCA_012510895.1 Clostridiales bacterium | reverse complement strand
TTCCCATATTTCAGGCAACAAAGCATTGAAATGCGTTATATCCGTGAGTGGTTCTCTTAACAACAAAGTGAAATCCTAAGATTGAGAGAGAATACGAGAGAAAATGAAAGATAATAGAGGGAGGAATAGAAATGAACAAAACTATTCATATGGAAGGTTGCGATACAGGCAATTCAATGACTATAAAAAAAATCTTAAAACTTGATTTTAGTGCTAGGAATGCAGTAAAAATTGCAATGTTGTCTACTGTAGCTTTTGTGTTAATGCTGATATCTTTTCCGTTGGCAGCCATCTTTCCGCCGTTTTTAAAACTGGATATAAGTGATATTCCTGCCTTATTAGGCGGTTTTGCACTTGGTCCTATGGCAGCTGTCTTAATAGAGTTAATAAAGAATCTTTTGCACATCTTTATCAGAGGTACAATGACTGGAGGAATAGGCGAGCTTTCTAACTTTCTAGTGGGAAGTTTCTATGTTGTCCCGGCATCAATCATATATATAATAAACAAAACCAGAAAAAATGCAATTAAAGGTTTGATTGTAGGCATCATAAGTATGACTGTAATTGCATGTTTTTCTAACTATTTCCTGGTAATACCGCTTTACCAGAAGTTTATGCCGTTGGATCAGATTATTTCTTCTTCTCCGCTTCCTTTCGTAAATGATATAAAAAGCTTTCTGGTATTTGCCATAGCACCTTTTAATCTATTGAAATCCTCCATAGCTTCTATTGTAACTATGCTTATTTATAAAAAGCTTTCACCCATCCTGCATAAATAATTTGCAACAATAGAATATATACAGCTCAAAAAATGATTTTGAAACCGGTATATCCGGTTTTTTTACTGATAAAAAATCAAACTGATGAAAGTGCTTTACAAATGGTAATGCTATCATTATGATAGAATGGATGATTATATATGATGATATATTTGAAAAATAGCTATTGGAATAAAGTATGCTTAGGGAAAACAGTTAAACAGGGGATTACGAGGTGAAAGATGCTTATTTGGTTAACAAAATCTGATGAGGAAACATATCAGTTAGGAAAAGTAATCGGAGAAAATGCCAGACCTGGCGATATTTTTCTGCTCTATGGCGATTTAGGAAGCGGCAAAACCGTGTTATCCAGGGGTATTTCTCATGGAGCGGGATATAAAGGTTTAGTTACAAGTCCTACCTTTACTCTGATGAACATTTATGAGGGAAGATATCCTGTCTACCATTTTGACATTTACCGCATTAATTATCCTGAAGAGTTATACGACCTGGATTATGAAGAGTTTTTTTTTGGAACTGGAATCACTATTGTGGAATGGTCAGAAAAATTGGGATCTTTATTGCCTTCTGAATATCTAAAAATCACCATTTCACAAATAGCTGGAGAAAATACAAGAAGAATAGCTGTGGAACCAATAGGTAATAAATATATTATTTGGAAGGAGCTATTGAAATCCAATGAAGGTATTGGCAATTGATTCTTCATCAGTGATTGCGGGAGTTGCTGTTATGGATGATAACCAGCTTTTGTATGAAATCTATCATCATAATAAAAAAAATCATTCAGAAATTCTTATGTCAATGGTTGAAAAATGTCTTGATTCTTGTGCTCTAAAGCTGAGTGAAATTGATGTTTATGCTGTTTCCGAAGGTCCCGGTTCATTTACTGGTTTACGAATTGGCATTTCTACTGTAAAGGGACTTGCTCAGGCAACAGATAAACCGGTAGCAGCAATTCCAACTTTAGATGCTATGGCTTGGAATATAGTTGGTACTAATGATTTGATTTGTCCCATAATGGACGCAAGGAGAAATCAGGTATACTCCTGTTTATACAGAATAGAAGGGGAAGAATACATCAGGTTAATGCCTTACATTGCTCTCTCAATTGATGAGTTAATTGATAGATTAATTGTATATAAGCAGCCTGTTCGATTTATTGGAGACGGAATAAGACCCTATAGATCTATATTGGAAGAGTTTTTGGGAGAATATGCTTTATTTGCCCCGCCATATCTGGCTTATCAGAGAGCATCGGTTATTGCTTTTTTAGGTTTTGAGGCTGCAAGAGCAGGGAAAACAGTAGATTATAATTCATTGAAGCCCTTTTATCTGAGAAAGTCGCAGGCAGAGCAGAAAAGAAATCAACAGTTAAAGGACAATGAAAGATGATGGAACCGGTAATCCTTCCTATGAAAATTGAAGACTTGGACGAGGTAAGACAATTGGAAGAACAATGTTTTTCTCTGCCTTGGTCCAGAGAATCTTTTCGAATGGAAATAGAGCAAAACAAGTGCGCTAGGTATTATGTAGCCAAAGTAAATAACCATGTAGTAGGGTATGATGGAATGTGGCTGGTACTTAATGAAGCTCACATAACTAATATTGCAGTTCATATAAATTATCGGCGTCAGGGAATTGGCAGAAAAATAATGAAAGTCTTAATATTGGAAGCATTCAGGCTAGGTATGGAACGTATGACTTTGGAAGTCAGAGTATCTAATAATGCTGCAATTTCCCTATATAAATCTCTAGGCTTTGAAGAAGGCGGCATACGCAAAAAATATTATTCTGATAATAATGAAGATGCATTAATTATGTGGAATTTTGATATTGGGAGAATACAATAATGAATACTAAAAGTATGGCAAATTACATTTTTTCCTTTATAATTGCTTTGTTGATATTTCCTGTATTGTTGGTAACTGCCATTGAGATGGTGGCTTATGATCAGAGTTTTTATAGAGGTCAGTATGAAATCCTGGATACAGCAGCAAAAATTGGAGTTTCAAATGATGAGTTGAGCAAAATTACTCGTGAACTGATTGATTATATACGTAATAAAAATGACAGCATAGAGAATATTTATGCTACTATAAAAGGTGTACACAGAAAGGTATTTAATGAACGCGAAATTGCTCACATGGTTGATGTAAAAAAGTTATTTAGTTTTGCAGGCAGAGTCCGTAGAGCGTCATTGGCATGTGCTTTATTACTGTTTACTTTATTATTATTGAGAAGCAAGAAAAAGACGTTTTCATATTTTTCAATATCATATTTGCTGACATTTGGTTTTCTTCTTGCTATAGTAATCATTAGCATCCCAATTATTGGTAACAACTTTACTTTTTACTGGGATCAATTTCATTATCTTTTTTTCGATAATGACCTTTGGATTCTTAACCCAGAGACGGATATAATGATTCAAATGGTGCCGGAACCATTTTTCCAACATGCTGTTATTCGGGTTGTTTCCTATTTTATAACTTTCTGTTTAGTATTATGTATTGCTTCTATCTGGTGGCTGTATACTTCTCGAAAAAGTATTTAAATAATCAATTGAGATGAAAAGGAGTAGAAATGACTTATTTTGAACTAATGAAAGATGCAGCATCAAAGCTTAAAAACAAAAAAGATGTTTTTATATTAGGATTGGAAACATCATGTGATGAGACCTCGGCTGCTGTTGTGCGAAATGGGCGGGAAGTGCTTAGCAACATTATAGCTTCGCAAATTGAGACACATAAGGTATATGGCGGTGTCGTTCCTGAAATTGCATCCAGAAAGCATGTGGAAGTAATTAATAATGTGATTCACCATGCGCTGGAAAAAAGCGGTATCCAGAAGGAACAATTAGACGGTATTGCTGTCACATATGGGCCGGGACTGGTAGGTGCGCTGTTGGTGGGACTTTCTGTAGCTAAAGCCTTAGCTTTCGGTCTATCTGTACCTTTGATA
>JAAZHD010000335.1 GCA_012510895.1 Clostridiales bacterium | reverse complement strand
GAGTATGATATATTAATGTAAGTGCTTAAAGTATTATATCTTTTATATAAAATATAATCAAGAACGGCCGATTTTGGGGTATATTATAAATATTAACTTATCTAAAAAGAAAGGAGATTATCATGGAATATCGTTTTATACTGTCAGCTTTTGCTGATGAGATTGATCCAAATTTACAGGTTCAAATGGACGTTTTGGATGATCACGGTATTAAATATATTGAGATGAGAGGTGTTAATGAAAAGAATATAACAGATCATGCACTTGATGAAGCAAGAGAGGTAAAAAAACAACTGGATGAGCGGGAATTCCGATTATCAGCAATAGGTTCCCCTATTGGGAAAATATTGATTACTGATGATTTTGAGCCCCATCTTGAGAAGTTCAGGCATACTTTGAAAATTGCTGAGATTATGGAAGCAAAGTACATAAGGATGTTCAGCTTCTATATTCCAGAAGGAAAAGACCCTGCTGATTACAGGGAAGAAGTCTTGAAACGCTGGAAGGAATTTCTGAAAGCGGCAGAAGGTACAGGCATAGTACTGCTTCATGAAAACGAAAAGGAGATATACGGAGACACTCCGGAGAGATGTCTTGATCTTGTTGAAAGTTTAAACAGCGATTATTTCCGTCTTACTTTTGACCCTGCTAATTTTGTGCAATGCGGAGTAGAACCTTATCCAAAGGCATTTAATATGCTTAAGGATCATATCGCCTATCTGCATATTAAAGATGCCCGTAAAGATAATCTTCAGATTGTACCCGCAGGTCAGGGAGACGGCAGGTTGCAGGAAACTCTGAACGCGTTAAAAGGAATGGGATTTAAAGGATTCTTGTCATTGGAACCACATTTAGCTAATTTTGTTGGCTTTGCAGAACTAGAGACTGGGGACGTAGGTGCTGACCTTCCGACAGGAGGCCCGAGAGAGTTTGCAATAGCTCTCCATGCCCTAAAGTCACTTCTGTAACAAGAGAGCAAAGGAAATACTTAATTCAGCTATTACAAAATTGAGCCATTGAGCATATTTGTCCTCCTCTTTTCATATTGTGAAACGGGAGGACTATATTTTTGTCCTAAGTTATTATAACGCAAAGGAGGGGCAGATTGTGCCAAGACCTTTGACGCTTAGCTATGCATTAAATAAGAAAACAGATAAAATATTGAAAGCTTATCACAAGAGAAATAAAACTATGACCATAATGGTTCCTATTGGTATAGTAACTGGGCTGTTATGGTGTTACTTTTTAGGGAATATGGACAGATATCTTGGTGCCTGGTCTAAAATTTTTACAGTTAGCATGGAAGTTTCTGCCTTAGTTACTTCAATAGAAGAAATATATCTGTATGCTCTGCTATTTACAACTGTATTATTTGGCTTCACTTATACAATATGGAATCAATACAACGAAAAATACAAGCAGTACAAAAAAGAAATATTAAAAATTTTAGAAGTTGATGCCTGTGAACATAGAAGTCCCTGTTCATGCAAGGATGATTATTGCTACTGGCTGGAACAGGAGGAAGGAATAGATCTTTTGTAAAAAAATTAATAAATTCGTAACATTTTTATTTTCCAAGCAGGAATTATTCATCTCCCGTCGAATATACTCATAATATATAAAAGAATTCGTAACAGAATTGAAAAAATAGTGACAGAAATGTAATATAACTAGGCTAAAGGTTTCGGAGGGGTTTCAATGAGACAAAAAGATTTAAAAACTTTTATAACACTAATTTTAATATTTCTTATTTCAGCTTCCACTGTTTCTTTCACTCTATTCAGGCAGAGAGATAAAGTGTCCTACCAGATGTATATTAACAATCAAAAAATAGGAGTTATTGATAATGCAGCAAGAGGTCTGGCCTTATATGATGCGTTCATGGATGAAATAAAACAAAGATATCCTGAAGATGCAATTATCAATGCCGAGGTTTATTTTAAAGAAATATCCGGCACTGACAAGCAGACAAGCGAAAATCAGATTATAAAAAATATAGAAAAGATTTTAGATGTGAAAATACCGGCTTATGCCATAACTATAAACGATGAAATACTTTGTTATATACACTCTGTTGAAGAAGGGCTGCGGATTACAGAAGAAATAAAAAAACCATATATTGAAGAAATACAGGCTTCCGGCGGTCAGCTGAGAACGGCTGATTTTTTGGAGGAAATTCGATTTGTACCTACAACAGTGGATTTTGTAGAATTGGTTACCATAGAGGAAGCCAGAAACCTATTGCAGCAAAGCAAGGAAAAAGCAGTGGAGCATATTGCAGCTCAGGGTGAAACCTTTTGGAGCCTAGCTCGAAACAATAATTTAAATGTAGAAGAGGTTATGGCATTAAATCCTGATAAGGATCCAGGTAAAATCAGACCAGGTGAAATAATTATTCTTTCAGCAGAAAGCAAGCTGGTAAATGTAATCACAGAAGAAACCGTAATTATAGAAGAAGAGGTTCCTTTTGATAAGGAGCAAAGAGAAGATAATAATCTACTTAAAGGAGAAATGAAAAAGATTCAGGAGGGTAAGGCAGGGAAAAAGAAAACAGAGTTTCTTGTAGTGAAAGAAAATGGAAAGGAAGTCAGTCGAAAAGTTGTTAAAGAAACTATCATAGAAGAGCCTGTCAAAGAAATAGTTGCTGTAGGAAATAAAAAGCCGCAACCTACGCCTACCCCCAGACCAACCCAAAAACCTGCCAGGTCCGGCTCTTCAAATACATCTAAGACTACCCCATCCCCGAGTCCGACGCCCAAGAGCACTTCTGCTCCAAACCCAAAGCCAACGAGTACTCCAAAGCCATCCAGTACTCCTTCGCCGAGCAAAGGTTCTGTTACAGGAATGGATATTGTAAATGAAGCAATGAAGCATTTAGGCAAGCCCTATGTTTATGGAGCAAGCGGGCCCAAAGCTTTCGATTGTTCCGGCTTTACCAGTTATGTATACAAACAATTCGGATACAGCCTATACCGCAGATCCAGAGATCAGGCATTAAATGGCGTATGGGTTGCAAAAAGTGACTTAAAGCCTGGCGACTTGGTCTTATTCAATAAAAAGGGAACTAAGACGATAGGCCACGTTGGTATTTACATTGGAAATAATCAAATGATACATGCTTCCACAAGTAAAACAGGGGTTATTATAAGCGACATAACCAAAGGAAGCTATCCATCGCGTTATAATCAAGCGCGTAGGATCATAAAGTAAAACATGCTTTAGTCACAAACATTTATTAAATTAACAGTAAACAAGCCCGGGTAAACACCGGGTTTCATTATGTATAAATGTTATTATTATAAAATGCCCGGTTATGTAATCTTCAAAATAACAAAAAGATGTGATGCCTTTATTAGTTTTTTGACCCTGAATTGAAGAATCCTGTCTGATTATGTTATAATAGGTTTATAGTTGATTATAGAAGATTCAAAACCAGATTTTTCAGGCGGTGTCATACAATTTGAACAAAAAACTACCAAAAAAACGTATGTTTTTAATGTTACTGGGCCCCTTAGGTTATATACTGAATGTTATATCCAGGAATAATAAAGCATTAACGGAAGAGTTATATTCCACCGGCATATACCGCGGAATATCTTGGTTTTTGGGAAACCTCTTTGGATGGTTTCCTTTTTCAGTTGCTGAGATATTTTTTCCTATTCTGGTTTTGGCAGCATTAGTCGCAATAATAGTATGGGCAGTACGATTAATCAATATCAGACAGGATAGATGGTATAGATTCCGAAATGGGATAATCAATGTTTTGCTGGTCGCAAACCTTCTATACTTTTCTTTTATTTTCTTATGGGGCCTTAACTATAATCGTCAGACCTTTGCTTGTATTATAAGCCTTGAAGTAAGGCCTTCCACTCTTGATGAGTTAGTAGAAATGACGGAAGATCTTATAGAGCATACGAATATTTTAAGATATAAGGTAGAGGAAGATGAGGAAGGCGTTATGGTGCCCTTTGGAGGTGCAGAGAGCGCCTTTGCCAGGTCAAAGGAAGGATATATAGCAGTATCTGAATATATTCCGTTTTTTGATCATATCTACGGCAGAGCTAAGCCTTTACTCTTTTCACCTGTAATAGCATATACTAATATTTGGGGAATTTACTGTCCTTTTACTGCAGAGCCCAATGTAAATATTATGATTCCGACTCCTATGCTCATAAATACTATGATGCACGAATATGCCCATCAACTAGGGTTTGCCAGGGAAGATGAAGCGAATTATATATCATTTCTTACCTGCAGTTCGCATCCCGATGTGGATTTTCAGTATTCCGGATATCTTTCTGCACTAAACTATTCCTTGAATGCAGTTTACAGGCAGGATCGAGATGTCTATAGGCAATTATACAGCAAGCTTTCAGAAGGAGTCAAAAGAGATTTAAAAGAGAACTCCAAATATCACCAGAAATATGATGGACCGGTACGGGAGACTTTCTCAAAAACCAACGATGCCTATCTGAAAGCAAATAATCAGCAGGACGGAGAAAAAAGTTATGGCAGAATGGTAGATTTGCTATTAGCTCAATATAGAGAAAAAACAAAAGAGCATCAATAAAAATATCTGAGGTGGCAACTATGACGAGATTAGCAGGAAGTGGCTGTGACTTACAGATCCCTTTAGTGGATCGGAAACCTTTAAAAGAAATAGAAAGAAGTATAATTAAAACCTATAGAAAAGAGTTATGGGCGAGATTCAATAAAGCGGTTAGGGATTTTCAATTGATTGAAGAAGGCGATAGAATTGCTGTGAGTATATCGGGCGGCAAGGATAGTTTGCTTATGGCCAAGCTGTTTCAGGAAATGAAAAAACATGGGGTCTGCAATTTTGATTTGGAATTTATTGCGATGGATCCGGGGTTTCATAAATCCAACCGAGAATTATTGATTGATAACTGCAGATATTTAGAGATACCCGTAAAAGTTTTTGAATCAAGAATATTTGACATAGTAGATAATATAGCGCCTGATTACCCCTGTTATATGTGTGCCCGAATGCGCAGGGGCGCATTATACTCTAAAGCGCAGGAATTAGGGTGCAATAAACTTGCGTTAGGCCATCATTTTGATGATATCATCGAGACCACATTAATGAACATTTTCTACGCAGGAACTTTTAAAACAATGAGGCCTAAACTCAAATCAACCAATTTTGAAAATATGGAACTTATCAGGCCTATGTGTTATATCCATGAAAAGGATATAATAAGGTACACTGTCAATAGCGGAATACCGGCTATGAATTGCGGCTGTGTGGTAGCTGCCAAAAAAACCTCCAGTAAACGCAGAGAGATCAAAGAATTGATTGATGAATTAAGAAAAATAATACCGATGGTGGATGCTTCTATATTTAATTCAGCGCGAAATGTTAATCTGGACTCCCTTATTGGTTGGCAGCTAAATGACAGAAAGTATTCGTTCTTAGATCAAATTGATAAAGGTGAAGATAAAAGCTTAATTTAGCACTTGAGAAATTTAAGTTTATTTAGTACAATGGTTAGGACGTGTTTGAAAAAGATATATTTTTAGCTTGCATGACCATATATTTAATAAAAAATTATCAATCTTTCACAAAATTTTGTCTGGAGGGTTTAAAATGAGCAAAAGATTTTTGGTTTTGTTTCAAGGTGACAGCATCACAGACTGCGGCAGAAACAGAGAAAATCACAACTCTCTTGGCTCCGGATATGCGATGATGTCTGCAGCTCTGTTTCAATCTCAAAATCCAGAACTTGATGTTAAATTTTTAAACAGAGGCATTAGCGGCAATCGGGCAATTAATCTTTTAGATCGCTGGAAAGAAGACTGTTTGGATTTAAAACCCGATTTAGTTTCTATTCTGATTGGCATTAATGAAACTGGTCACGGAATAGTTAACAAAAATATAACAACTCCAGAAGCTTATGCTGTTCATTATCGCAAATTGTTGACACAAATCAGAGAAAACCTTGACACAAAAATAATTATTATGGAACCTTTTTTGCTGCATGTAAATGAGGAAAAGAGAACAATTTGGAGAGATGATCTAAATCCAAGAATAAGAATAGTACGTGAGCTTGCCAGAGAATTCAAAGCTTATTACATTCCTCTTGATGGTATATTTGCTGCCGCTTCTACGTTAAGACCTCCTGAATTCTGGGCTGCAGATGGGGTGCATCCTACTCCAGCAGGTCATGCACTAATAAGCCGTCATTGGTTAGGCGTGGCCGAACCTATAATCAAAAGCGCCTTTTGAAAACATTGTATTATATTAAAAGAGGAGGGATTCTGATTGGCGAAGGAAACAATCGATGTTATCCGTGCCGCAGAAAAAGAAGCGGAAGAATTGATAAGAAGTGCTGTATATGAAAGCGAAAGGATAATCACGAATGCCAAATCGCTGGCAAATGAGATCTATGAAAAAATGATTTCCGATGCATTAAAGGAAGCTGAAGACAGGATAAAAGAATCTGAAGAAAAGGGACGGCTCATTATAAATGAAGCGTTAAAAGAGGCAGAAACAGAAATAAAGACTTTACAGAACAAAGCTAAAGCAAAAGAAGAAGAGATAATAGAGTTAATTCTCTCTGAAATTGTATAGCCGTAATAAGCAGAGAGAATATTCATTGATGATGAGGGAGGTAACGTCTAAATGGCAATTCTGCCCATGAAACGCATACAAATTTTTGCATTATCAAAGAACAAAAAACAGATTCTAGATCTATTGCAGAGATTTGGCGCTGTTCAAATAGAAGATATCATACAAGATGATAGTGTTTTTATCAAGCAGGATACAGAAGAAGAAATACAAGAATTTGAGCGTAAAAGAGAAATTATTGAGAAATCATTGGAAATCCTTAGTGCTTATGTGTCTGAAGACAATTCTATTCTAAAAACTCTTCAGGGAAAAGAAGTAATGTCCTTCGATACATACAACAAACTAGCAGCACGGCATGAAGAAATATATCAAACAGGATTGGAAATTATCGAATTGGACAAACAGATAGCAGATTATACTGCTGAAATACATAGACTTCAAGTTCATATTGACACCTTGGAACCATGGAGTAATATGGATATACCTCTGGAATTTGAGGGCACCCGTACCACCTCCGCTATTATAGGTACTCTGCCCGGAGCGCTTTCGTCCGAAGATGTATTGGCAAAATTAGCTGAGCTGGTTCCGGAAGTGGATGCTTTGCATATAGAGCAAATTAGCATCAACAATGATCAAAGCTGTATTATGGTATTATGTCCAAAACATGAAAGAGCAATTGTAGAAGGTGCGTTGCGAGCCATGGGCTTCGCACGTCCGTCTTTATCCACCAGGGGGCAGACACCAGCGAATTTAAAAGTTTTATTGAAAAAAGAACAAAAGGATAAAAAGCAGAGGATTCAAGAAGCAAAAGACAGGATCATTTTACTGTCACATAAACGTAAAGAATTACAATTTCTTGTAGATTGGTTAAGTCTCCAGATAGATAAGGCAAAAGCCGCTGGGCTGCTTCTCGAATCCAACCACACCTTTATCGCAGAAGGGTATATTCTGGAAAGTGAAGCAGAGGCTTTGGCGGGCTGTTTAGCAAATAAGTTTTTGACGGTTGTGGACATAAGAGATCCGGATCCGGATGAGGAAACTCCAGTACTTTTAAAAAACAATAAGTTTAATGAACCTATGGAAGGAATAATTAGATCTTTCAGTTTTCCGGGCAAGGGTGAAATTGATCCTTCAGCATTCATGTCATTTTTCTACTATATACTTTTTGGGCTTATGCTATCAGATGCAGCTTACGGGCTGATTATGGCTGTTGGCTGCGGCATATGTTTATGGAAGTTTCCCAATATGGAAAAGGGCCTGCGTAAAACCCTTCGCATGTTTTTCTTTTGCGGTCTGTCAACTACTTTCTGGGGTGCATTATTTGGAAGTTGGTTCGGTGACGCAGTATATGTTATATCTACAACATTTTTTAATAAGGCAGTATCAATAAAGCCCTTATGGTTTGAACCGATTAATGATCCAATGAAAATGCTGGTTTTTTCCATGGCTATAGGTATAGCACACCTGTATACAGGATTAGCAGCTAACCTGGTTCAATGCATACAAACCAAAAGATATAAAGATATATTTTATGATGTAGTATTCTGGTGTTTACTTGTGAGTGGACTGGTGGTAATTGCCCTGTCAAGTGAGACCGTCACATCAATTTTCAATATTCAGTTTACCTTACCTTCTTCTGCAGGCTGCATAGCTGGAATTGTCTCAGTAGTATCTGCAATCGGTATCGTTCTGACAGCAGGGAGGGAATCCAGGAACTGGTTTAAGCGAATACTAAAAGGCTTATACGGTCTTTATAATGTAACCGGTTATTTAAGTGATATTTTATCTTACTCCCGTTTATTGGCCTTAGGTCTTGCTACAGGTGTTATTGCATCTGTGATTAACCAGATGGGCGCTATGAAAGGTGGTGGAATATTAAGTGCAATAGTATTTATACTGGTATTCATTATCGGTCACTCTATAAATATGGGCATTAACCTTTTAGGTGCATATGTTCATACCAATCGATTAACTTTTGTTGAATTCTTTGGTAAATTTTATGAAGGCGGAGGTAAAGAGTTTATGCCTTTCAGCTTAAATACTAAATATTATAAACTTGAGGAGGAATAAAATATGGACAATTTAGGGATGATTTTTGCACTATCAGGTGGAATACTAGCAGCACTGGCAGCGGGTATCGGATCAGCCATTGCCGTTGGCATGACCGGAGAGGCAGCTGCAGGAGTGGTAACAGACGATCCTTCCTTATTCGGAAAGGTTCTTATTTTACAACTGCTTCCCGGTACACAAGGGATTTATGGATTTCTGATTGGATTCATAACTTTGACACAAATAGGTGTTCTGGGAGGAACTTCTGATATAACAATTTATAAAGGTTTGTTGTATTTTGCTTCCTGCATGCCAATGGCAATTGTAGGATGGTGGTCCGCAATACGTCAGGCCCGGGTTTCCATATCTAGTATAGCTTTGGTTGCAAAACGCCCTGATCAGGCCGGTAAGGCTATAATTTTCCCTGCTATGGTTGAGACGTATGCAATTCTTGCATTACTAGTTTCAATTCTTTGTGTTACAGGAGTTACCGGCTTAAATATATAAGACATTCCGGATAGGAGAGCAAATTAATGTCAGGATTAGATAATTTACTGAATCAAATACGTAACACTGCTGAAGAAGAAGCCAACGCCAGACTAAATCAGGCAAGGCAGCAAGCAGAGGAATTGATTCAAAATAAGAAAGATCTTGCTGAAAAAGAAATAGAGAATATAAAGCTGAAAACAGATAGAAAGGCTTTGGAAATATTAGAAAAAGCCAAATCTGCAGCAGCCTTACAAAAACGAAATGCTGTACTTTCCGCAAAACAGCAGATTATAGAAAGCTTACTGAAGACAACCCTGGATAAACTTAATAACCTGGAAGACGAAGCATATTTTCAAATAATTAGGAAAATGGTATCTAGGTATGCATTATCGCAAGACGGTCAAATTATCTTTTCTGAGAAGGATAAAAATCGTTTTCCGGCAGATTTTGAAGAAAAACTGAACCAGGATATCCTGTCCAAAGGCGGTTCTTTGAAGATATCTTCAGAGATACGCTCTTTTGATGGAGGATTTGTATTGGTATATGGCGATATAGAAGTAAACTGTACCTTTACGGCAATGCTAGCCAGTAAGCATGAAATCCTTCAGGATAAAATAATTAGAAGCTTATTAGCATAACAGCAATGCTGCCGGAAGGAGGAGACAAATATGTCGGAGAAGCAGTTTATATATGCAGTAGCCCGTATCCGATTCAAAGAAATGCAGCTTCTGGATACTCAATTTATAAATCAGCTTCTTAGTTCAAAAAGTTATCGTGAGTGTTTACAGCTCTTGCTTGATAAGGGTTGGGGTGAGGAAGGGCAAACGGCTCCTGATCAGATTCTTGCCTATGAGAAGCAAAAGACCTGGGACTTTTTAGAAGATCTGATAGAGGATATGTCTGTATTTGATATACTCTTTATAACTAATGACTATCACAACCTTAAGGCAGCTATAAAGTTGGTTTATACAGGAGAAGAACCGGAAGGATACTTTTTGCCGCATGGCACCATTAGTTCGAAAGTTATAATGGAGGCTGTAAAAAAACAAGAGTTTGAGCTTTTGCCCAATTCCATGGCAGCAACTGCAAAAGAAGCATATGAGATACTTACCCGTACAGGGGATGGTCAACTATGTGATCTTATAGTAGATAGAGCTGCAATGGAAGCTTTACAAGCCAGAGGCAAGAAGGAAACCCATGAGGTGCTTAAAACCTACGCTGAATTAACTGTAGCAACTGCAAATATAAAGATAGCGGTACGAGCTCAAAGTACAGGAAAATCACCGGAATGGATAAGACGAGCTTTGATACCTTGCGATACCATAGATGTAGAGAAATTATTCGAAGCGGCAACTTCCGGAATGGAAGAAATAATACAATATTTGAGCGATACCATTTATGCAGACGGCGTAGATGAATTGAAAATATCATTAGCACGATTTGAGCGTTGGTGTAATGATTTGTTGATTCAAAAAATAAAGCCCCAAAAATATAACCCTTATACCATCGGGCCGCTTGTTGCTTATATACTTGCCAGGAGAAATGAGATCCAAGTAGTGCGAATAATCCTTCTGGGCAAATTGAATCAACTGCCGGATGAATCCATACGGGAAAGGATAAGAGAGTTGTATGTATAAAATAACAGTAATGGGAGATAGAGACAGTATTTACGGTTTCGCAGCAATTGGGTTGGATACGTACCCCATTGCTATAACTGATGATACTTCTGCAGCTGTACGGAAACTTCGCGAGCTAATAGAAAGCGAATATGCCGTTATTTATATTACAGAAGCATTAGCAGAAAAAATGGAAGAAGAAATCGATCGCTACAGGGATGTCCGACTGCCGGCAATTATTCCGATTCCTGGAGTATCCGGCAATACCGGAATGGGAATGAAGATGGTAAAAAAATCGGTGGAGAAGGCAGTTGGATCCGATATTTTGTTTAGAGATTGATATAGAAATATTTTTGAATTAGCCGGAAAAAAAACAAAGAGGTGGACCAAAAATGAGCATAGGTGCCCTAAAGAAAAGCACAGGTACCATTAAAAAGGTTGCCGGGCCGCTTGTAATAGCCGAAGGAATGCGTGATGCTAATATGTTTGACATCGTTCGTGTAAGCAAGCAGAGGTTAATAGGTGAAATATTAGAAATGCATGGTGATGAAGCATCCATTCAGGTATATGAAGAAACTGCCGGCTTAGGGCCCGGTGAACCGGTTGAATCCACCGGGGTTCCCATGAGTGTTGAGCTTGGCCCGGGTTTGATTGGAAGTATATTTGATGGAATACAAAGACCATTGGATGTAATTAAGGAACAAACCGGCAATAATCTTCAAAGAGGTATTGAGGTGCCTTCACTGAACAGGGAAAAGAAATGGCACTTTGTACCTTCTTTACAATCAGGAGTTGAAGTTGAAGCCGGAGATATTATCGGTACTGTACAGGAAACAGAAATTGTTGTTCATAAAATTATGGTTCCTTACGGAGTTAAAGGTAAGTTAACTACCATTCGTGAAGGGGAGTATACTGTTCTTGATTCCATAGCAATAATTAGGGAGGAAGAAGGGAAGGAACACGGAATAAAACTCATGCAGACCTGGCCGGTTCGTACCGGACGTCCTTATAAGAAAAAACTTGCACCTTCCATGCCGCTTATTACAGGACAGCGCATTATAGATACCTTATTTCCGATTGCAAAAGGCGGTGTAGCAGCCATACCCGGCCCATTTGGATCAGGGAAAACAGTGGTTCAGCATCAGCTGGCCAAATGGGCAGAAGCTGATATTGTGGTTTATATTGGGTGCGGAGAACGAGGCAATGAGATGACTGACGTGTTGAATGAATTCCCCGAGTTAAAGGATCCAAAAACCGGAGAATCTCTGATGAAGAGAACTATTTTGATCGCAAATACTTCTGATATGCCGGTAGCAGCACGTGAAGCATCAATTTATACTGGTATTACGATAGCGGAGTATTTTCGTGACATGGGATATTCCGTAGCATTAATGGCGGACTCAACTTCCAGATGGGCAGAGGCTCTGCGTGAGATGTCCGGACGCTTGGAGGAAATGCCTGGTGAAGAAGGTTATCCTGCATATCTTGGAAGCCGGCTGGCACAGTTCTATGAAAGGGCAGGACATGTGGTTTCTCTTGGGGAAGAGGGAAGAGAAGGAACACTTTCAGTAATAGGCGCTGTTTCCCCTCCCGGTGGAGATATTTCCGAACCGGTTACACAGGCTACCCTGCGTATAGTTAAAGTGTTTTGGAATTTAGACTCCAACCTGGCTTACAGGCGTCATTTCCCGGCAATAAACTGGCTGAACAGTTATTCTC
>JAAZHD010000334.1 GCA_012510895.1 Clostridiales bacterium | reverse complement strand
GCACTTAAAATGAGTCTTGACCGCAAACTTTATCGCGAGTATGTAGAGAGCTCTGTTTGGAATACGATCGAGGCAGCAACTATTACTCTGAAGGATTACACTGCCGCAGTGCCTATGGTGGAAACCATAGGGATCTTTTTCAAAGGTTCTGATTATATACTTACAACCAACTATAAATACAGTCTTGGGCGTTTTATCCATTATCATTCCGGAGACAACGAGCAGGTGGCAGAAAACATGAAAGGTTTTCTTACCGGGGATCACAAAAAAAGAACAGTACTTTTTTCAACCTATGATGCATTTGATAAGGAGAATGCCAAGCTGTTTGTGGGCGTACCTGTTTCCATGAGCGATATCGATGATACCCTGATTTTTTATATATTGAACTTTGACGCATTGCAGACTTCGCTTATGAGAACCCTGGGCTATGAAAGCTACGGTTTATCGGTGTTTAAATCCAAAGACACCCTGCTGTATACAAACGGAAAAGTAGATGCTGAGATCTATCGGAGCTAGGAATTAACGGATTTTTTATTAGACGATGAAACCTATGTGATGGAGTATGCCGACATCCATACCACATATACCCTGTTTAAATATTACGACCCAAGGCAGGACAGAACTTTTTTATCCCTTGTTCCGCAGGCGGAAGTGGAGGGGGACCTGGAAACATTTTATGAAACAATTAAGTTAACGATTATGTTCATTATGACAGGTTTGCTGCTTCTTTTAGTTATGTCAGTTTATTTCAGCTATAAACCCATATACAACTTAAGCAGAAAAATAGGGAGAATAGGCGAAACTGAAGATGATGCAAAAGGCTTTAAAAACAGGGATGCCAATGAAATTGATTTGATTGAACTGGCTTTTGACAGGCTGGGCAGCGTAAATGCGCAGATGCAGGAAACAATTTCGGAACAGCGTGTACAACTTATGGACCTGCTCCTTAGTAAGTTATTGGCGTGGGAAAGAGTGGAAGATACTGATATTAAATGGCTGTCGAGATTTTTAAACGAGGACAGGTATTGTGCATTTACTGTCCACGGCCTGGTGCTTGACAATGTGAAAAGAGAACTGTTAATTAAAGATATTTATAAAAAGCATAGATCCCGTGTTGCTTTAATTGACATGCCCTATGAAAAACATTCAGTCTTTATACTGGCCTTAAGCCAGCATACAGATCGGGATTCCTTGATACAGGATATAGAGCAGCATCTGAAATCAATTGTAACAGGAGAAATAAAGATTGGCATTGGGAACCTGGTAAACAATATTAAGGAGATCAGGACTTCTTATCTGAACTCCTTATCCGTGCTGGAAACAGACGGGAAAGTGGAGTATTATGACGATTTGTTAAAGAATCTGTCCAGCATAGAAAAATACCCGGCACAGGAAGTATTGTCCTTTCTTAACAATATGAAAAGCGGCAATAAAGAAGGTGCCCTGGAAGATCTGAAGAAAATAGAAGACCATATTTCAGAAAATGTTCTGTCTATTTTAGTTGAACGGTATATATCCTATATAATACTGGATTCGTATATAAAGACTGTAAATAAAATGAACATACCTGATGATCGGGAAAACATAAACAGCATACTGGAATTCAATCGGTTTTCTGAGTTAAGAGAAATTCTGATTCCCAAAATCAACAAAGTTTGTGACTGGGCAGCAAGGGTAAAGGAGAAGGAAAAGAATAAGTTAAATGAAAGCATCATCAGCTATGTTGACAAACACTTTACAGATTATAACTTAAGCCTGCTGCAGATGGCAGGTCATTTTAACTTATCCATATACGCCCTGAGCCGCTTATTTAAGGAAATTGTGGGGGTCGGTTTCAAGGAATATGTTACCGGCAAGCGGATTGAATTGGCAAAGCATCTGTTAATCACTACAGAGAAAAAGGTAGGAGATATCGCTGTAGAAGTGGGTTTTGGCAGTTCATCCAATTTTATCAGGGCCTTCAAGGCGAATTGCGGAGTTTCACCGGCTAAATATAAAGCATGATACATGGTTCGTATAAGCCTGTTATCATCAAGCTTATTATAAAAAAAGTAAGAAGGAGTAAGTGATTATAATGCGCAACCTAAGCAATAAAGAATGGTATGAAAAGCTGGAAAGGTATGTAGGAGGAGGTTCCAGTACCGGCTCAAAGAAGGCTGTTTTGCTCCCGGAAGAGCCTGCTGTAATTCAAAGGGGCAAGGGCTGCCGTGTTTGGGATGCTGACGGAAAGGAATATATTGACTTCAGAAACGGCTTAGGACCGGTTACCCTGGGCTATGGATACCCTGAGTTAAATCAGGCTATTATGGAACAGATGGAATATGGATTTGTATACGGTCATCCCACAGGTCTTGAAGCCGAAGTTGCCGAGCTTTTCAGCAAGGTTGTTCCCAGTGCGGAAAAGGTTCGTTTTCTAAAAACGGGCGGGGAAGCCTGTTCCGCAGCCATCAGGCTCGCCAGGGCATATACAGGCAAAGACCATATCATTCAGATCGGTTATAACGGATGGCTGAACTCACTGGCCAGCGGTGCCAGAGTAAATCCGCGGGAAGTCTCCAAAGGTGCACCCCTTGGCGTGCCTCAGCAGATCAGCGACCTTTACCATGCAGTAAGGTGGGCTGATGAGGAAGCCATAAAGAATTTGTTTGCGAATTATAAAGGTCAGGTTGCCGCAGTTATTATAGCAGCTGACTATGCAAATATGGAAGAAGGCAAAAATTTCTATCCCTTCCTGCGGGAGATTACAAGGGAAAACGGAGCCCTGCTCATATATGATGAGATCGTTACCGGTTTCCGCATCGCAATGGGAGGGGTACAGGAGTATTTTGGCGTACTACCTGATTTATCGGTATTTGCCAAAGGCATAGCCAACGGAATGCCATTGTCTGTATTTTGCGGAAGGGCTGACGTTATGGATATGCTTACAAAAGGCGCAACAGTTTCTTCCACCTATGGGGGAGAAGCCTTGTCCCTGGCTGCATGCAAAAAGGTAATTGAAATCTACCAAAGGGAAAACATATGCCGGTATCTGTGGGATGCAGGCGGCATGCTCTGGAGTCAGGTAAACGATTTATTTGATAAATATCATATTCCTGTTAAAGTTAAGGGCTTCTGGCCATGTCCTACATTTGTTCCCCAGGAAGACGCACCGGATAATATAAACTCTTCATTCTTCAGACTGGCTTATAAGCATGGAGTTTCCTTATATAATGTCAGCTATGTAAACTTCTCGCATAAGGGAGAAGACATTGCAGAAACAGTTAGAAGACTGGAAGGGGCAGTAAGCGAGCTGGCTTCTGTACTGTAATATCTGACCTGACAGCCATCTTCACTTCGGCGGAGATGGCTGTATCTGTTTTAAATTCTCCTTAATGGACATTGCCTGTCAAAACAGATATAATTTATTTGTAATACTACGGATAACCAGGCTGCCAGGGGGGATTCAGATGAATATTGATCAATTGGCGGATCAATTGAGGAACAGCAAAGACATAATGAGCAATATTACCCATTGGGAAGAAATTGAACCAAAGGAAGCAAAGTTCGGTCCCTTTCCCCATGGATTACGGCCGGAGCTTAAGGAAGTCCTGCAGAAAAAGGGCATTTTTAAGCTTTATTCCCATCAGTCCAAAGCCATTGAACTGTCACTTCAGGGCAAAAACGTAGTGGTGGTTACGCCTACCGCATCAGGAAAGACCTTATGCTATAACCTCCCGGTTATAAATGAAATAATGAAAAATGATGATGCAAGGGCGCTTTATCTCTTTCCCACGAAAGCCCTTTCCCAGGACCAGGTCAGTGAATTGCATGAAATAATGGATTTGCTTGATTATCCTATCAAGACCTATACCTATGACGGGGATACGCCGGTAAGCGCCAGAAAGGCTATCCGTCAGGCCGGACACATTGTGGTCACCAACCCTGATATGCTTCATTCAGGCATTATGCCCCATCACACCAAATGGGTAAAACTATTCGAAAACCTTAAATTTGTTGTAATAGACGAAATACACTCATACCGGGGAGTATTCGGCAGCCATATGGCCAATGTCATCCGGCGGCTCCACAGGATTTGCAGGTTCTACGGCTCCAATCCCAGGTTTATATGCTGTTCAGCAACCATAGCCAATCCAAAGGAATTAGCGGAACGCATCATAGAAAGGGAAACGGAATTGGTGGATGAAAGCGGCGCCCCGTCCGGACGCAAACATCTGATATTCTATAATCCCCCTGTGGTTAACAGGCAATTGGGCATTCGAAAAAGCTCCGTTTTGGAAACCAAAAAATTGGCTGCCCGCTTCATACAAAACGGGATTCAAACTATTCTGTTTGCCAAAAGCCGCCTGACAGTCGAGGTACTGGTTACATATCTGAAGCAGCTGGTTAAGGACAAACTGGGCAATTCAGAAAAAATCAGGGGTTACCGGGGAGGTTACCTGCCCAATCAGCGGAGGGAGATTGAGAAAGGTCTCAGAACAGGCGACATTTTAGGCGTGGTCAGCACCAATGCCCTTGAATTGGGTATTGATATCGGCAGCCTGCAGGTCAGTATCATGTGCGGCTATCCCGGCACCATCTCCAGCACATGGCAGCAGGCCGGACGCGCCGGCCGCAGGAATGATACCTCCCTGGCAATTTTAGTAGCCAGCAGCAATCCGCTTGATCAGTATATAATAAAGCATCCTGAATTCTTCCTTAAGGCCAATCCGGAACAGGGCCTGATCAACCCGAATAATTTGCTTATACTTATGTCCCATATTAAATGCGCTGCCTTTGAGCTGCCTTTTGAAGACGGGGAAACTTTCGGCATAGATTTTCTTGAACCCTTACTGGCTTATTTAGAGGAAGAAAAGGTACTGAGGCATGTAGGCAGCCGCTGGCATTGGATGGCTGAAAATTTCCCTGCCAGTGACATCAGCCTTAGGACTGCTGCCAATGAAAATGTTATCATTATCGACATCACCCGTCCGGAACATAAGGTAATTGGAGAAGTTGACCGTTTCAGCGCCCCGCAGCTGGTCCATGAGGAAGCCATATATATTCATGAGGGAATCCAGTATCAGGTGGAAAAACTTGATTTGGAAGAGAAAAAAGCATATGTCAGGAAGGTGAATGTGGATTATTACACCGATGCCAACCTGGCTGTAACTTTAAAGGTACTGGACGTGTTCCAGTCAGAGGAAGAGGGAGCTGCCGGCAGAAGCTGGGGAGATGTAATGGTTTCCTCTCTGGTAACCATGTTTAAGAAGATTAAATTCGATACCCATGAAAATTTGGGTTGGGGGCCGGTAAACCTTCCGGAATTTGAGCTTCAGACCACAGCCTACTGGATGTCGCTTAATGAAATTCCATCCGGCCTTAAAAGTCAGGATGATATACAAAACGGCCTTATGGGAATAGCCAATGTACTGGGGCAAATCGCATCATTGTACCTTATGTGCGATCCCCGTGATATAAATGTGGTTTATCATGTAAAATCTCCTTTTACCGGCAAGCCTACCATATATATATATGACAGCAGTCCCGGCGGAATAGGATTCAGTCAGCGTTTGTATCAGATGCATACGGAATTATTTAAAAAGGCCAAAGATGCTTTGTCGGAATGTATATGTGATAACGGCTGTCCTGCATGTGTAGGGCCTGCTGCAGAGGTGACAGAGAATGGGAAATATCTGGCACAGATCATATTGGGAGGGATATTAGGTGATACCCAATCTGAAGAGCAAGCTGATAGCCTTGGCCTCCATGACTTCAAGCTCCCCTTCGCCTGAAAAAGTCCTCCCTGATCATGCCGCTGACCATAAGGACTCAACAAAGGATGAGAGGACAGGGGAAGACTTTGGCGGCAGGATAATTGAAAACCCTGAAGGAAGCTTTGTGCACAGGACAACTGTAAGCACTGCCGTCCGGACGGATGACCCGGTTTATTCAGACTATTTAAAAGAAGGATCCTGCTGGTGGACCAGGCTGGAAGATGGTTTCAGCCTGGGTGATGTTGTGTTTCTTGACACGGAGACAACAGGCTTGTTCGGAGGAGCAGGTTCGCTTGCATTTCTTATCGGAATTGGCTGTTTTACTGAAAAGGGGCTGATCATTGAGCAGTACCTGATGAGGGATTTCGATGAGGAATATCCTATGCTTAAGTCCCTGCTGGACAGGCTGAAGGAGTTTCGGGTGCTGGTTACTTTTAACGGCAAGTCCTTTGACTGGCCTTTATTGGAGAGCCGCTTTATCTTTTCCAGGCTGAAAGCAACGGACTGGGAGGACAGGCACATAGACCTCCTGCACCTTTCAAGGCGCTTATGGAGCCGATGCCTGGAGAACTGCTCATTGTCCACCATAGAAAAGGGCATCCTGGGCCTGTATCGGGAGGACGATATACCGGGCAGCATGATTCCCAAGGTTTATCTGGAATACCTTAACACAGGGGACCCGGCAGAAATGAGGCGTGTCCTTAAACATAATGAAATGGATATTGCAGCAATGTCGGACCTCTTTCTCCATATAAGCAGATTATTTCAGGATCCTGAAAGCAGAGGGGATTCATTTGAACTGCTGGGTATTGCAAGTGAACTTGAGAGAAATCATAAGGTTCAGGAAGCCGCTAAGTGTTACGAATGCTGCATCCGCAAGGCAAGGAATCAGCATATTAAAGCTGAAGCCAAAAAACGCTATGCCTATTTGATGAAGAGGCACTTTGGTCCGGCAGAGGCTATGGATGTATGGGAGGACATAGCAGCCGGAGAAGGCAACATGTTTGTTTATCCATATGTGGAGATGGCAAAATACCTGGAGCACAGCATGAAGGATTTTCAAAAGGCCCTGGACTGTACGGAAAAGGCCATTGAACTGGCAGGCAGGAGCGGCAGGCAGTCTGCTTATGTAAAGAAGGAACTGCTGGCCAGAAAAAGGCGTTTACTTAAAAAAATAGAAAGGAGCAGGAATAAGTGGGCTTAATAGGTAATTTTTTTGGATTTTTAGGTTATTACAATCAGGTCAGAAGAGATGAGGGAAAGGCTTATTATTGGTACAAAAAAGCGGAAAAACATGATATGACGGCAGCAAACTTTCAAATGTCCTATGGGGTTCTGCTTTTGCGCATGGGGCATTTTGAAAAGGCGAAGCAGCTTTTTGAAAGACTGATGGTCTTTTTTCCGCGTGATGAGAAAGTAAAGGATAATGCCAAAATCAATATATCCATGGCCTACTGGAAGTTGGGGGATCTGGATACAGCCCTGGAGAGAATGACTGAGATGCATAATAAGCTTAAGAGTTCCAAGACATATGGAACCTTAGGGTATCTGCTCATTGACAAGGGCGATCTGGAAGAAGCCCTGAAATTTAATATGGAAGCCCTGGACTATGATGATACGGATCCTGTTGTCCTGGATAATCTTGGTCAGATTTACTACCGCATGGGCGATATGGACAAGGCTTTTGAGTATTTTGAAAAAGCTTATAGGGAGAAGGAGGATCAGGCAGATACCCTGTATTACCTTGGCGATATATACATGCAGAGGGGGCAGAAGGAGAAAGCAAGGGAATTTCTCCAAAAAGCTCTGGACTGCAATATTTCAGCCCTCAGCACTATTAAGCGGGAAGATATAGAGGAAAAGATGAGAGAGCTGACCTCCTGAACTCCTGATCATATCCAATTTCCAAGCCTTCCTGGCCTGCATTATTTCCATTGCCGTTATTATCCTCGTTATTTTCATTGATTTCATTATCCTGGCTGCTGCCTCCGTCTTCACCGGTATCATCGTCCTGGCCGTCCTGGTTTCTCTGTCCGGGACGCAGCAGATCCCAAAGATCTTCCCAGAAGTCTGAACCGTTTTCCGTTTCCTGTTCAGGTATGGTAATGTTCAGTATCTGGGTTTGAGGGCCCTGAACCGCTTCGCCGTCGAGTTTCATTTCCGGATGATAAGGAATGATAAAGTAACCATAGGTTTCACCGGGTGTTACCTGGGTATCAGTCCATTCTACCGGATCCAAAGAGCCTGTTTGAACCTGATGTACCAGGACAGCTTTTTCTTCCTGGCCGGTAATTCTCATAATATAATAACCTGCAAAAGAATTACCCGGTACGAAGGAAATAACAGGCTGATCAGCTTCGTTTAATGCAACTCTGAAATCCTGCGGAGCATTCGGTATTACCCAATAATCACTTTCCTGGGCAGGCTCTGTGCCCTTGACAAAGTATTCTGTAACTATATATTCCTTTGGAGTCAGGGCGGTCGCCAAAAGGACCCGTTTTTGTTCCTTAAGGGCCTTTCCGTCCAGTTTTACTTCTGAAATTCCAATAGGTTTTTCATATTTCGGCTTGTCTTTATTTTCATAAATGTATTGAAATATATTACCTGCCACTATGGTTGGCTGATTTCCTCCTGAGGTGCCGGAGGGAAGGTAGTTTTCCGGACTTCTCTTATCAAATCCCATCCAGACAACCACGGTATATTCAGGATTATATGCGGCCACCCAGGCATCATTGGCGCCTTTGATGCCCCGAAACTCATCGGTGCGTGGAAGCTGTACGGTTCCTGTTTTAGCAGCCAGATTCAGGCCGTTAAGCCTACGGGCGGTTCCGCCCATTTCCGGATCCGTGGCGGATTGCAGCATGCTGGTTACAAGGAAGGCGGTTTCTTCTGAGAAAACCTGTTCCTTGATGGTATGATTCTCATACAGGGTTTTTCCGCGTGAGTCATCAATTCGTAAAATAGTGGTGTAATTCTTGTAACTGCCCCTGTCACCTATAGCGGCATAAGCCCTTGCTATTTCCAGAGGAGTTACCCCTTTTTCCATGCCTCCCAATGCAATAGCCAGATTATTGTCTCCGCTTTCAAAGGAAATTCCCATTTTTTCTGCCATGGTTTTACCGTGGCTGATTCCTATCTCATGAAATATTTTTACCGTTGGAATGTTAATTGACTTGGCCACTGTTTCCCTTAAGGTTACCATGCCCCGAAACTTTCCGTCTGCATTGGAAGGAATATAACCTTCTATGTCAATGGGTTCATCTTCTATAAAGCTAACCGGGGTGTAATTGAACAATTCAATTGCGGGAATATAGACCAGCAAGGGTTTGATGGTAGAGCCGGGCGAACGCTTAACCTCGGCCCGATTCAGCACATATCTCTGATCTTCCGGATAGGACCTGCCGCCCAGTAAGGCTTTTATGCGGCCGGTCTGAGTATCCATAACCACCAGGGCAGATTCGCAGGACTCTCCGGAGACAGGGCTTTTTGGAAAATAATCATCCTGGGCATACAGGTTTTCTGCATACTCCTGAAGATTTCTGTCCAGGGTGGTATAAATCCGATATCCGCCTGTATACAGTTCTTCAAGTTTAATGTCCAGTATTTCTGCCGCCTCTTCAAGTACCATGTCCACAAAATATCCGTGGGTATATGCAGGCTTGACATCTTCAGCAAAACCAGCTCTTCAGCTTTAGCTGCTTCTCCCTCTTCTTCGGTGAGATACCCGTTTTTAACCATCAGGTCAATGCATAAATCTTTTCTTTCAAGAGCCCTGTCCTTATCAATAAAAGGCGAGTTACGGTGTGGATTTTTTATAATTCCCACCAGAAGGGCGCCTTCAGCCACAGATAATTCACTTACGCTCTTGCCGAAGTATGTCTGAGCAGCAGCCTCAATGCCATAGGCGCCTTTTGCAAAATAGATGACATTCAGATACATTTCAAGAATCTGGTCCTTGGAGTATCTTTGCTCCAATTGCCATGCCAGGAGTATTTCCTTTACCTTTCTGTCTACGGACTGTTCGAAGGAAAGCACCGTATTTCTTACCAGCTGCTGGGTAATGGTGCCGCCGCCGGCAACTATATCCCTTGCTTTGATATTTTGCAGGAGGGAGCCGAATATTCTTCGTATATCAAAACCGGGATGACTGCGAAAACGCACATCTTCTACTGCGATAAAGGCATCCTGCACATGTTTTGGAATCTGATTCAAAGGCACATAAATCCTGTTTTTGCTTCCATGTATACTGGATATCAGTTCACCTTCACTGTCAAAAACCAATGAAGTTTGTTCATAATTTACCAGACTGCCGGGATCCAGGTCGTCCAGGGTCCCTATAATATTAATTAAATATATGACAATCGCCAGTACTGCTATTGCTGTTAAAATACCAAAGAATGCGAAGATTTTTTTCCATACGGATGGCTTTTTTCTTTTCCTTTCCATTCTGGTACCTTGCAAATTTTCCGACATATTATTCACTTCCCTGAATCATTCAAAAAATATAAATCTTGTCCAACCGGTATTTTATCACATGAATTTTAAGGATACAAAACATGATTATAACGTTTATATCACCTTTTGTTAATACACCCTTATTATTTTGCCCATTTATTGACAGGATAAACCGGCGCAGGTTTTTGGACATATATGCGGTCTTGATGTTATAATAGTATTCGTTGTCGATATTATGTAAACTAGAAGGATTGGTTTTTATGCAAATACTTATTTTTATAGATGATTTATGCCTTATGGAATTGGATTTTTATAAGGGAAAGGAGGGCAGGAATGAAGAAAATAAAGACTAAATATATTATCGCAGGCATTTTAATACTTGCTGTCCTTTCAGCTGCTTTTTTCCTATACAGAGGTACACATTCTGAACCGGAAAAGATCAGCTACAATAAGTTTTTACAGCTGACTAAAGAAGGGAAAATTCAAAAGGTTTATCTGGATAATACGGATAAGCTGCAGGGTGAATATACAGACGGCGAAGCTTTTATAACCGATAATCCAAGGATGGAGGGTTTGAAGGAATCCCTGCTTTTGCAAAATATTGTTGTGGAAGAGAAAGATCAGTCGTTACAGAAGGAACAGATATTTACATCTGCATTTGCTCTTGCTTTGATCGGTGTTGTGGTCTATTTTTCTCAAAAAAACGCTTCCGGACAGAAGATGGGAGTAATAGGAAAGTCTTCATTTAATGCCGTGATTCCTGAAAAGACAAATATCAGCTTTGATGATGTGGCAGGGAATGAAGAGGCTAAAGAAAGCCTGCAGGAACTGGTGGACTTTATTAAGAATCCTGAAAAATATGCCCGTCTGGGGGCAAGACTGCCCAGGGGAGTTATATTTTACGGTTCTCCCGGCACAGGCAAAACCCTGATGGCTAAAGCAGTTGCCGGAGAATCCAATGTTCCATTCATTTCAGTTTCCGGTTCGGATTTTGTGCAGGTATATGTAGGGCTTGGTGCCAGCCGTATACGCGACTTGTTTAAAAAGGCCAGAAGCTTTGGAAAGTGCGTTATATTCATTGATGAAATCGATGCCCTGGGGAAGAAAAGGAGCGGCAGCCTGGACAGCGGAGGCAATGACGAGCGGGATCAGACCCTGAATGCGCTCTTGTCTGAGATGTCAGGGTTTGAAGATAATGAAGGTATTGTAGTCATTGCAGCTACCAACAGGCTGGATGTGCTGGACGAAGCCTTGCTTAGACCCGGCCGGTTTGACCGTCATATTGAAATTCAGCTGCCGGATATCAGAAGCAGGCTGAAGATTCTTAAGCTCCATGCGAAAAACAAGCCTCTGGACAATGGCGTGGATCTGGAGGAGGTAGCACAGAACACCGTTTATTTCAGCGGGGCAAAACTTGAAAACCTTCTTAATGAGGCTGCCATTCTTGCTGCAAGGAGGTGCAGCGATAAAATCCATGCTGAAGATATAGTCAAGGCTTTTTATACGGTGGTTGCAGGTTCGGAAAAGAAGGACAGAAGCGGAATTTCTCAGGAAGACAGAAGAGTAACAGCCTTTCATGAGGCGGGACATGCTCTTGTCACCAGGTTGATTGCACCGGAGAACAGAGTGACCCGTATAACCATCATACCCAGCACAAAAGGAGCCGGAGGCTTCAGCATGAATATTCCGCCGGATCGCATGTATCACAGGAAAAGAGATATGGAAAACAGCATAAAAATTGCCCTGGCCGGACGGGCGGCAGAAGAACTTGCCTTTGGAACAGAAAACATTACTACGGGTGCAGCCAATGACCTGGAAAAGGCAACTGAAACCCTGCTTAATATGTTTCGCCGTTTTGGAATGAATAAAAGGTCAGGACTTCTGAACTATGATGTACTTTACAATAACGGCTTTCAGCAGGTTCAGGATGAAATACTGGAGGAATGCAGGAAGCGTATGGATGAACTGTTGAAAGAAGTAAAGAATTTACTTAAGGAGAATAAAAAACTATTGGTAGCACTGGCAGAAAGTCTGCTGCTTAAGGAAACGCTTGATGAGAAGGACCTGGATTTTATACTGCAGGCCTGTGAGCAGGCAGGATGAACTAATTGTCAGACTCCTTCATATGATAAGATGAGGAAACTAATCAGGTATATTCTTTTCCAAAATATGAAGGAGGTATATATTATGAATTATGATTACTGGAGCAGGTACAGCCATCTTTATCCTTCGGCGGACCCATATCTTGATTTCAACATGAATCCATGTATGGAGCCTGCTGTTGATACAGGCATGGTTCAGTCTATAATGTACCCTGATATATATTACAGAATTTACCCTTACGTTCACAGGACCTGTGACCGGATGGATAATCCGTATATGTATTATCCCTCCGAGGTCCATGTGGAAAGCATGGTAAATGAATGCTACGATGCCTGTGTCAGGGATATGCCGGATCTGACAGACTATGCGGATATGAAGGTTGAAATGAGCAATCAGACAGCAGATCCATTCCAGATTCGAAGAAGGCCTCTGCTGAGAGACCTGATTGCCATTTTATTAATCAGCGAACTGTTCAGGAGAAGGCGAAGAGGGAGACTATTCGGTTATCCATACAATTATCAATACTAGCAGCGCAAGCTGCTTTTTTTCATTGCAAATACTCCAATAAATGAAGTATACTATCTTTGTGCACAAAGTGCGCACAAACGGAAGGGGGAACAGACAATGGATTCCACTAAATACAGTCTGAAGGATTTTCGCGTAATAAAGGGAAAGGACTTAATGGACAGAGCATCTTTGTTTCATGACTTCATAGAGGATACCAAAGCAAAAAGACATTATCAGTATCGACGGGTTTCCTACAGCGGCTCCGGCCCGGTCATGGAAGTAAAGTGCAATTATACCGGAAAGGTAAGAGAAATGATTTACATGGCTTCCAATGACTATCTGAACCTCACTAAGCATCCCAGGGTCATTGAGGCGGGCAGGGAGGCCCTCTTAAAATATGGAGCAGGTGCCGGAAGCGTTCCGCTTTTGGGAGGCACTCTGGATATTCATTGTAAGCTTGAGGAAGAGATAGCCGCCTTCAAAGGATGTGAGGATGCACTTGTATATACATCAGGCTTCGGATCAAACTGCAATTCGTTGCTGGCTATGCTTGGATCCCAGGACATAGCCGTTCTTGATCAGTATGTTCACGCCAGCATTGTAGACGGATGTCAGAACACCAATGTCCGCTATTTCAGGCATAATAACCTTGAAGCATTGGAGGAAATTCTACAGAAGGCTCAGAATGAATATATAACAAAAATGGTTGTAGTGGACGGAGTGTATTCTATGGACGGGGATATTGCCCCGCTGGATAAAATAATTGATATTGCGCACCATTATGGTGCCTATGTAATGGTGGATGAAGCCCATGCAACCGGAGTCATCGGAGAACAGGGAAGGGGAACTCCTGAGCATTTTCACCTTGAAGGGAAAGTGGATATTGTGGCGGGCACCTTCAGCAAGGGTCTGGGTGCAGTCGGCGGGTTTATAGCCTCAAACTCACGCTTGATAGAGTATCTGCGCTTTTATTCCAGAGGCTATATGGTTTCCACGGCAATGACGCCCCAGGTGGCAGGCTCTCTTCGTGAGTCCTTGAAGGTGATAGTGGATGAACCTGAGCTCAGGGAAAAGCTCTGGAGCAATATTACATATTTCAGGGAGAATTTATTAAGTCTCGGCTTTAATCTTGGACAGGCCGAAACAGCGATTTTCCCCATTATAATCGGTGATGACTGGAAGGTTAAAGAGATCGGCAGACGGCTGGATGAGATGAATATATATGTTAACCCTGTGTTTTATCCAGCGGTTTCTCGGAATCAGTCAAGAATCCGCATCAGCCTCATGGCAGGTCATACAAAGGAGCATCTTGACCGGGTTCTGAACGCCCTGGAAGATCTGGGAAAAGAATATAGTATTATACCCTGAGCTTATATGCGGCATGCCCTTTAAGTGAGTTGCTTGACGATTTCTCCTTTCCTTGATACAATTGTTCACATCAAGATGCTGTTGCTAATATATATCTATGTTTGTTTTGCGTTTATTATGCCTTTTTGGCTGCAGAATGCCAGTTTACAGGTATACTAAAACAGACATTTTTGGATAAAATAGTGACTGTAAATTTCAGGTAATGAAAGGATGATTCTATGAGCAGCGAATACCTAACAGTAATGCCTAGAACGCCGCAGAAAAAGGCAAAGCAATTACGGCAGGAAGGATATGTTCCTGGTGTTTTATACGGCCGGGATATAACAACAGTTCCCATACTCTTTAATAGAAGAGATATTGAAGCTTTTGTTCAGCGAAAAGGAGAGTCCGCAGTATTTGAAATTTCCATGGAGGGGAAAGTATTATCGGTCAAGATTCAAGAAATTCAAAAAAATCCCATCAACAAGAATATTATGCATCTTGATCTGATGAAGGTAGATTTGGACGAAGTTATTAAGGCAATGGTTCCGCTGCGCTTTGAAGACAGAGAAGCAGTAGAACGCCTTGGCTATATCATACAGCTTCAGAAGGAATCCATTGAAGTTGAAGGAAGAACCAAGGAAATCCCTCCTTATATCACTGTTTCACTAAGTCCGTTGGAAAAGAATCATAATCTCCGCGTAGCAGATTTACAGATTCCTGACAATCTTACTGTAATCGATGAACCGGAAGAAGTCATTGCATCCGCTCTCAAGCCTTCAGCAGCAAAAGCTGCAGAAAGTGAAGAAGCTGAAGACAGTGAAGAACGGGAGCCTGAACTGGTTGGCGGAGACAATTAATTAGGAATGTGCAAGCGCTTTTTTTAGCAAAGGTGGAAAACCGGATGCTGAAATATCTGGTTAGGGGAGTTTGGATATGAAATATGTTTATGCAGTACTTACCGTGCTGGAGAATAAGCCGATCATGCAGACTTTGTTAAGCGATAAGCGGATAACCGGCAGGGAAATACTTGACAGAATGATTCTTACAGAAGAAGAAAGAAAAAAATACAAGGGATGGTCGGATGAAAACCGGATACTGGAAGACCTGAACAAATACCAGCAAATCCGGGTAGAAATCCAGGAAGTGGAAGTACCATAAAAATTTAAAAATTTAAACAGAATTTGATGAGTGAAAAACCCTTACGACAAAAGTTGTGAGGGCTTTTTTGCATTTGTCGATAAAGACTGCTATAAACCTCCCTTATTCGCTGAAGGACTTTTTCTGAAAACGAAGAATAGACTTATATGATAGCGCATGGAGGCATATGTTCAGCCATGGCTTCCATTGACAGTACACAGGAGGCGGTAGGATTGCTGAAAAGCTATGAAAAAAAGGGAGATATTCTTATAGTCGAGCTGGAAGGTGAGCTGGATCATCATTTTGCCGGGAAGGCACGGGAGTCATTGGACAGACTTTTGGATGATACTTCTATACGGCATTTGATTTTAAACTTAAAAAGATTAAATTTTATGGACAGCTCGGGTATAGGCGTTTTTATCGGTCGATATAAAATTATAAAAAATCGGGGCGGAGAGGTCTGTGTCACAAATATGAAGCCACATGTAAACAAAATATTGGAGCTGTCAGGTCTATACAAAATTCTGAACCCCTATGATACAGTCAGCCAAGCCGTTGATGGCATAAGGAGGGAAGTCATATGAAAATAAAAAACGAAATGAAGTTGGAATTTTTAAGCAAGTCACAAAATGAAGCTTTTGCAAGAGTAGCAGTTGCCGCTTTTGCATCTCAACTGGATCCCACATTAGAGGAGCTTGCTGATATTAAAACGGCTGTTTCGGAGGCAGTCACCAATGCCATCATCCACGGCTATGACAGTTCCAATGAAATAGTCATAATTAATGCCAGGCTATATGATAACTGCATTGATATAGAAGTAATTGATTACGGAAAGGGTATTGAAGATGTGGAGCTTGCCCGGCAGCCCCTCTATACCTCCAAACCTGAGCTGGAACGCTCCGGTATGGGCTTTACAGTAATGGAAACTTTTATGGATAAGGTGGAGGTGAGTTCTGCACCGGGTCAGGGTACAAAGGTGCGTATGATTAAGTACATTAGCATTGAGAATACTGAAACGGAGAGAGAATGATGAGCACTGTGCCGGATTATCGGGAAGAGGACAGGGACCTTCTGTCACACGAGGAAACCCTGGCTTTGATAGATAAGGCTCAGAAGGGAGACAAGGAAGCGGAAGAGATACTGGTACGAAAAAACACTGCTCTTATAAAAAGCATAGTAAAAAAGTTTCTTAACAGGGGCCACGAATATGAAGATTTATTTCAGCTTGGATCTATTGGTCTTATAAAGGCAATAAAAAACTATGACAAAGAGTATAATGTGCGGTTTTCAACCTATGCTGTCCCCATGATAATGGGTGAAATCAAGCGCTTTTTAAGAGATGACGGCATAATCAAGGTCAGCAGGCCCTTAAAGGAATTAGTTAATAAATCGGCTGCTGCCAGGGAAAGGCTGAAAAATATACTGGGCCGGGAACCCAATATACAGGAAATTGCCGATGAGGTGGAAAGCACTCCTGAAGAACTGGTATATGCAATGGATGCGGTGCGCACGCCGGTTTCCATCTATGATGTAATCTATGAAGAGGACAATAATCCTATTCTTCTCATAGATAAGATGGCTGAAACCGGCGCTGAAGCCGAAGAAGAAGAGCTCATGCAGCGCATTGCCATAAATGATCTGTTGTCAAAGCTGGATAAAAGAGAACGAACAATTATTATCATGCGATATTTCCGTGACAAGACTCAAAGTGAAATTGCCGAAATGCTTAACATCTCACAAGTGCAAGTCTCTCGCATAGAAAAGAAGGTTCTTCTGAAAATGCGGGAAATGATATAGTCTTCCGTTCATCTTAAGATTTTGAATAATTACCCAAAGATAGCGTACAATAACAAATGGTTAATCTAAACAAAATCTCATAATGGATGGGAGGACTCGCAATTTGTTCATATCCAGGAACAGCATATGGAAATGGATAATGGCTGCCATCCTGATTTTACTTATGACTGCAATATCTGTCTGGACGGTTATAGGCCGTCAGGCAAATCAGGACAGGAAATATTCAGGCGCCAAATATGTCGAAGCAGTTGAGTCATCCTCTGGAGGCAGAGTGGATGGATAATCATGATGTCTATTTCCAGTTTAAATCCTATTACAACAAGTATCCGGGTGAACCTGCACATTTAGGGGATTTTATAGAATTGACAGGTCCGGAGGAAATAATTAATAAAATAAAACAAATTTCCGTATATCCGTATGGGATCAGCAGTCCTCTCAGGCTGACTGCTGTAAAAGTAATTCAGCTGATCCATGAGCATGTGGGGAATGTGCGGGTAAATACCATCGGGGAATCATTTACATTGTTTGAGCCAAGACAGCAAAGACAGAAAAAAACCATATCCGTTTTTCTTAGGATAGCCTTTGCAATGATCCTGCTTTTTTTAGGTTCCGCTTTGGCTATTTTATATTTTCATTCCGATGTGAATATGAAAGAAGCTCATCAGGCTGTATATCATTTTATCAGCGGCGAAAAAACTGATTCACCGGCACTGTTTACTGTCAGCTATTCAATTGGAATAGGCGCAGGCATAGCGATTTTCTTTGATGTGCCGGAGAAACTTAAAAACAGAAATAATCCCGGACCGATGGAACTGGAGATGCATCAGTCTGAAAAAGAGCTTAAGGAATATATCAGCGATCAGGAAGGGAAAAAAGAAACTTGAGAACTGTTATTTTAACTATATTGACGGGATTGGCCGGCGGCCTGGCAGTAGGCGCAAGCGTAAGTGCTTTTATAACGGTTTTGGGACTGCCAAGTTTTATTGTCAGATGGAGCAGGACACCCAAGCATACCCTGGGCTATCAGGTATGCCTGGTGCTGGGCGGGCTCTTTTCCTGCCTCGTATATTTCACCGGTTTTTCAACTAAATATATGAGTTTCTTAATAATTCCTCTGGGCTTCTTACTGGGCATCTTTGTTGGAATGGTAGCCGCGGCCTTAACTGAGACTTTCGACATTATAACCATTGTTGCCTTTAAGCTTAAAATAGCTCATCTGGTATATCTCATTATTCTCTTTGTAATTTTGGGAAAAATAGGGGGATCATTGTTTTACTTCCTGATCCCCAGTTATTTTTAGATTAGTAATGATTTCCGTTATTCCCGTTATTCCCATTATTTCCATTATTGCCGTTATTGCCGTTATTGCCGTTATTCCCGCCGTTGTTATTACCGGGCGGCGGAGTGGGTGTGGGTTTGGGCTTATTTATTTCATTCCAGAAGTTGGCGTCAAATATGCTGTCATACAATCTTTGCAGTTCATTTAATGCTTTGTTGATTTCATCCGCTTTGAACGGAGGAATTTCAGTATAATAGGGTTGTCCTTCTTCCGGCGGCTTTAATGTATTTGATTTCAAAGTTTCGTTCAGTGCGGATACAGCCTTGCTTAAAGCCTCTTTTTCGCCTTGAGTCAGGTAGCTGCCATACCGGTTAATGTTATCAGTAATCTGCGAAATCAGATGTTCTGCCTGTAAGATTAACTCGTTTCTCAGCTGTTCAGTGTCCTTCCATTGGGCGGTATGAAGCGGGCAGAACTGTTCTCTGTGATCCGGATTGTTATAATCCAGTTTTTCCAGATCAGCCAGACTTCTGAAGGCCCCGGGTATAATCTTTTCCAATTCTTCGTCATCCAGTTTCTGATAAACCGAGTTTTCAGGGATTACAACCACAGATCGGGTAATCAGATGGTCTTCCGGACAGTATGGAGACGGAAGCTTGCCTGAAAAGGCACAAATCTTAACCGTTTGATGCATATTGCATTTTTCCTTGGGTACAGCTTCGGAAGGGAAGTATTCCTTAGTTGTCTTATCACAGTCACTGTTGGGCAGCAGCCCTGAAACAGCGCATACCTCAACCGTCTTTACTCCTTCCGGTATTTCTTCGTAAAACGGTATATTTTCCAAACCTTCATGAATCTTTTCCATAAAGGCCTTCCACAAGGGAGCTGCAGCCCTTCCGCCGGTTGAACCGTCCTCCAGGGGTATACTGTGGGTGTCATGGGCAATTACCACCGTGGCAGTGTAGTAGGGTGTATATCCTGCAAAGAAGACTCCCTGATGTCCGGTATTGGTACCGGTTTTGCCTGCAATGGATATATTGCTGAAATTAGCACTGTGGCCTGTTCCTTCGCTGCTTTTTACCACCTTGCTGAGCCAGTCGGTAATGATAAAAGCAGTGCTTTCCTTAAATGCAGCTACAGTAAGATTATTTGTTTTATCCAGAATCACTTTTCCGTCCTTATCCAACACCCGTTTAATAGATGTAGGTTCCTTATAGACGCCGTGATTAGCTAATGTTCCATAGGCAGCTGTTATTTCAATCATATTGATGGGATCACTGCCCAAAGACAGACTGGACGGGGTCGCAGTGCTGCTGTCCACATAATTTTTGGATGTGATGCCCATTTCCTTCAGCTTGTTTATGGAATATACCATTCCCACCCGTTCTGTCAGGGTTCGGGCAGAGGATACATTGTAAGATTTCAGGACGGCTCTTGAAGCAGGAGTGGGGCCATAAAAGCGTGAGGTGTTGTAATTGCTCGGGTATGATTCCTTGCCGTCAACGATCCATCCTTTCATGGGCACAGGAACGTCTTCTATAATTATTCCGCCGGGATATCCCGCTTCAATGAATGGCGCATAAACGGCCAAGGGTTTTATGGCCGAGCCGGGTGACCATGCCTGATTGGCCCTGTTGGTCCAGAAACGCTCCTGGGGATCCATTCTTCCCCCGACCATGGCTTTAAGTTCGCCTGTACTGTGATCACGCACGACTGCTGCTGCCTGGGGCTGGGGAATGTCAATGACCCGATCCCCGTTTTTTACCCGCCTTACGCTGTGCTTGCTGTGTTTTGTTTTGGGATATTTATTGTAGTTATATATGGTATCTTCCAATATGGACTGTATATTTGTATCCAGGGTTGTATATATATGAAGGCCTCCGGTCAGAATCAGGTTGTTGGCTTCCTTTTCATCCCAGCCGTACAGGGCTATCAGTTCATTTCTTAAGTCTTCAATCACATATTCTATGAAGTATGGATAGTCATACAGCTTCTGATGGCTTGACTCTTCCAGAACAGTAAAGCCTTCATTCCTTGGGCTGTCCGGGTGCTTTTCATCGAATCTGGCACTTTCATATTCCGCCTTGGTAATAAAACCATTGTCATACATGAGTCTTAATACAAGGTTGGCTCTTTCATAGGTAACCTCGGGTTGATTTCTTGAGTAAAAATTAAGCCTCGGGTCATACCTGTAGGGGTTTTTTGTAATTCCAACAAGGACGGCACATTCCCGAAGGTTTAACTGGTTCAGTTCTTTTCCGAAATAATTAAGGGCAGCAGCTTTTATTCCGTAATTTCCGCTTCCCAGATAAATGGTGTTCAGATAGGCTTCAAGAATTTCTTCCTTATTATATTCCTTTTCCAATTGAATGGCAAGGTAAGCCTCCTGAATTTTCCGCTTATAGGTCCGTTCCGGACTGAGAAGGGTATTTTTGATAAGCTGCTGTGTAAGGGTGCTGCCCCCTTGTACCGCTTCATTTCTCAGGTTGTTGATAAATGCACCGGCCAGACGCTTGTAGTCAAGACCATTGTGAGAATAAAACCGTATATCTTCAGTTGCTATCAATGCCTGCTGTACGTATAAGGGAATCTCGCTTAAGGGTGCCCATATACGATGTTCAAGGCCCTTGTATTCAGTAATTAAGTTTCCTTCGCTGTCATATATGAAGGATGTAAGACTTTGATCTTCAATTTTTGCAATGTCCAGTTTCGGAGTGCCGTCTACGTAGGCCTTGGCTACGCCCAGCACAGCACCGAATCCCGCAAAACCAATAATGAGAATTGCAATTATAAAGAGCTTAATGCAGGCAACAAATACGGACAGGAAGAAATTTGGTTCCTTTTTTCGCTTGGTGAATGAATTATTTAAAAGCTGTCTAAACTTGCCGGCTTTTTTATTCTCACCTTTTTTATTATTTAAATGTGTATTCATAAAGCCTCCAAATTTATACTTTTTTATTACTTGACTCCAATTGATTCTATCTGCTGATTTTTCTTGTTTTCAGTATAGCATATAGATGGCTGTAGTGTGTTAATATTTTATAACGGCTATATTAATTTGTAAAGCCTATATAGGTTGTTGTCACATTTCCCGCTCTCTATACATAAATATAAAAGGGGAGGTGTTTTTATGCTGCAGAGAAACCCCGGATGTAAAGTCATTATAGTTGTATTAAGCCTGATTTTTTTTGCCCTCCTTTTATTTATGCTTATAGATCTGGGCATTAAGCCCACAATTATTGCAATGTCCGAAGCCAAGGTTGAATACATAGCGGTATTGGCCATGAACAATGCGGTCAGCAAGGTACTTAGCGATAATGTAAAATATACAGATTTAACGGATGTATTAACCGATAAAGACGGGAAAATTTCCATGATACAATATAACACAATTATGATTAACAATCTCTCCAGAGAAACCTCCACGGCAGCTCAGGATGAAATACGCACATTGGGTGCAGAGGGCATCAGTGTGCCGTTGGGCTCCATCACCAAGTCAAAGCTGCTCTCCGGCTGGGGGCCTGCCATTAAGGTCAGAATCATTCCGGTAGGGTCGGTATCCACAAATTTCAGCGATGAATTCAGGCAGGCAGGAATCAACCAGACCAGACATAAAATATATCTTGAATTAAAAACCCAAGTCAGAATAGTTGTACCCTTGGGAAGTGATACCATAACCGTTTCCACCAAAGTGCCCATTTCAGAAACCATTATTGTCGGAGAAGTGCCTGATACATACATAAATGTCCAGGATGAAGAACAGATGCTCAACCTGGTTCCCATCGAATGAAAACTAATATGATGCGCCTGCCTTTACAGGGATAGCTTCCTGTGATATTATTAATTAAGCATTTTCCCGATGTAGGAGGTAATTTAATGGCCGGTCATTCCAAATGGGCAAATATTAAACATAAAAAAGAGAAAAGCGACGCAAAAAAGAGCAAGATATTCAGTAAAATCGGCAGGGAGATCGCTGTTGCCGTTAAAGTAGGCGGAGGCGGCGACCCGGAAGCCAATTCAAGGTTAAAAGATGCCATTGCCAAGGCAAAAGCAAATAATATGCCCAATGAGAATATAATGCGAAGCATTAAGAGAGCTACCGGAGAATTGGGTTCGGTCAACTACGAAGAAGTTATCTATGAAGGCTATGGTCCCTATGGAGTGGCAGTCATTGTTGAGGTGCTTACAGATAACAGGAACAGAACAGCAAGTGAAATTCGTTATATTTTTGATCGAAATGAAGGCAGCCTGGGTTCAACAGGCTGTGTCGCCTGGATGTTTGACCGCAAAGGCGTGCTTGTTATAGAAAACAATGACAACATTGATGAAGAAGAGTTGATGATGACTGCTATAGATGCCGGTGCAGAAGATGTATCAGAGGAAGACGGCATCTTTGAAATTATAACCGATCCCAGTGTATATTCATCTGTTCGCGAAGAACTTGAAAAAAACGGTTACAGCTTTCTTTCAGCAGAGGTTGAGAGGGTTCCACAAAACACTGTAAAACTTGATGCTGAGCAGGCAGAGCGCATCATGAAACTGATAGATATGATGGAAGACAATGATGACGTTCAGAATGTATACCATAATGCAGAATTTCCTGATGACTTTGAAGGCTGAAATGGGCTGCCGGAAACCAGGATAAGACTGTGATGCAGCCCTGTCAGATGAATAATGTGGCAGGAAGGGCTTCCCGTGCATAGTATATTAGCAAAATACATATGCAGAGGAGGCCTTTTATCTTATGAGTATGATTCAAGGGTTTTCTGCCGGCTGGATTCCCTATGACAGGGAAAAAGCCGTGCTCTATGCCAATACATGGGCATTGGGCAGGAATCCTCAGTATTATGATTATTCCCATTTAGGGGGAGACTGTACCAATTTCATATCCCAGTGCATCCATGCCGGAGGAGGCGTTATGAATTATACTCCTAATACAGGCTGGTACTACAGAAATGCCAATGATAAGGCCCCGGCCTGGACGGGTGTTCCATATCTGGCTGATTTTCTTCTCCGAAAAAGCGGAGGACCGGGGCCTGCAGGGAGAATAGCTGACATTGGTGAACTTGAACCCGGAGACATTATTCAGCTGGCTTTTTATGAAAACCGGAGGTTCAGCCATTCCCTGATTATAGTGGAATGCGGCAATCCTCCTTTGGTAGAAAAAATATATATAAACACTCACAGCTATGACAGGAAGCGCTATCCCCTGACGAATTATTTCTGGAGCAGAATACAGTTTATAAAAATACTAGGTTCTTATGGTGTATAGTATGCATCATGAATAAAATGAAATTTATTGGTAAAACTATAACCCCAGGAAGTTAATTCGGAGGGATTATAGTGTTTTTTTATAAACTTAGAAGAGGATTGCTCATAGCAATCAGTATGTCATTGGTTTTTACAATAGGTGTACTGGCTTACGGATATAAAAAACGCATTCCCCAAATAAACAATTTGCTTGATTCCTTCATGGGACGGGAAGAAGTCTTTCCTTTAAGCCTTTCTCCGATTGAAGCTGATATTCCGAAAACCACTGACAAAACCCTTATTAAGCTGGAACGCCATTATACAGCCTGCAGTCATCTGCTTACAGAAGAGCATCCCATAGAAAACAGATATGCAGGAAGGACTGAAGGGGAACTGGCAGCCATCTTTCCCAACTGGCAGCTCAGAAGTTTTACATCTGAAAAGGTTGTTTTCCGCATATTAATAGACGGCTACTGTCCTGATCACTTTATTATTAAGGAAGAAGGAGGTTATTTAGTCATCTTCCGCCCTGATAAGGATACGGGAATTCCCTTGGCTGTAGAGGCCACTACCGTTCCTTTGGACAGGCTGAGTTATGATATGCAGGAAAAGGCGGCAGAAGGAATTGTGGCCGATTCCATAGAAGAAGTGGAACAGATAATGGAGAATCTGGGCAGCTGAGCTTATATAATAAATAATTATATTTAAACGCTGAATATTTTCTCAGCGTTTAATTGCTATTCTTTTTAAAAGGTAGTAAGATAGAGAAAAAGAACTCCGTCTGAGGGTATAGGGGGTACGATTTTTTTGACCGAAACTATTGACAGAATCCGAGCAGCTAAAACAATAATTGTTAAGGTTGGCACTTCTACTATTACACATCCAACCGGGAAACTTAACCTGATGATTATAGAGAAGCTGGTTCGGGTTCTTTCTGATTTAAAAAACCAGGGTAAAAATGTTATATTGGTCACTTCAGGTGCAATTGGAGTAGGCAGGGCAAAAATGAATCTAAACAGGCGTCCGGATTCAATTCCGGAAAAACAGGCCTTGGCTGCAATCGGCCAGGTCCACCTGATGCATATCTATTCCAAGTTTTTTGCAGAATACGGGCAAACTGTATCCCAGGTTTTGTTGACCAAGGATGTACTGGATGCAGGGGAAAGAGAAGCAAATGCAATTAACACCTTTCAGACACTGATTCGTTACGGCAGCATACCAATAGTCAATGAAAACGATACTATTTCAATAGAACAGATCCAATTCGGTGATAATGACACCTTATCTGCCATTGTTGCCGTCTTGGTAAAGGCCGATCTTTTAATACTTTTATCCGATATAGACGGACTTTATAACAAGGATCCCAACAAATACCCGGATGCTGAGCTGATTCACATTGTTAAAGGCATAACTGATGAAATCATAAAGGCGTGCGGGAGCAGTCACAGTGATTTCGGTACCGGAGGCATGAAAACTAAGATAGCTGCCGCTCAGCTTTGTCATGAGCATTTTATACCCATGGTAATTGCAAACGGAGATGACCCGTATAATATTTACAGGATTCTGGAAGGAGAGAAGGTAGGAACCTTGTTTATACCTGATAAGGAGGTTGTGAAAGTATGAGCGATATTCGCAAACAGGCATACAAGGCCAAGGAAGCTTCCCGAAATCTTGCCTGCCTGTCTACAGCAGTTAAGGATGCAGCCCTGGAAGCCATGGCAGCCGCGCTGGAAGAAAATATAGACCAGATTCTTAAGGAAAACGGTAAAGACGTGGAAGCCGCTGCAGCTGCCGGCAGACCAAAGGCTCTTATAGACCGGCTTATGCTCAATCAGGAGCGTATTAAAAGCATGGCGGAAGGTCTGAGACAGATTAGAGCCTTGGCTGATCCTGTGGGTGAAATCGTCTCCGGCTGGACCAGACCTAACGGCCTTGAGATTTCCCAGCGCAGGGTGCCCCTGGGCGTTGTGGGAATCATCTATGAAGCCCGCCCTAATGTAACAGCAGATGCTGCAGGCTTATGCATAAAAACCGCCAATGCAGTTGTACTGAAAGGCGGATCTGAAGCGATTAATTCCAACCAGGCAATTGTTGATATTTTGTGTAAAGCTGCCTACGGAGCGGGTATTCCTGAAGGAGCCATACAGTTTATAAGCAGTACTGACCGCAGTAGCGTTATTGAACTAATTGGATTAAACGGTATTGTAGACGTGGTAATTCCGCGGGGCGGTGCCGGTCTTATCAAGGCAGTTGTGGAAAACGCCAAGGTACCGGTAATTGAAACCGGAGTAGGGAACTGTCATGTATATATAGACGGAGAATGCGATTTCCAAATGGCTTTGGATATAATAGTCAATGCAAAAACCCAGCGGCCGGGTGTATGCAATGCTGCTGAGACCCTGCTTATCGATCGCAGGATAGCCGGCAAGCTGCTGCCCCTGATAGCAGAAAAACTGCAGAAACATGGGGTGGAACTCAGAGGTGATGAGGAAAGCAGGCAGATATTGAAAGATATTACTCCCGCCGTTGAGGAAGACTGGTATACTGAATACCTGGATCTGATTATGGCTGTTAAGGTTGTGGATGGTGTCGATGAAGCCATTGCCCATATAACGAAATATGGAACAGGACATTCAGAGGCCATTGTTACCGCTAATTACCATAACGGTCGGAAATTCATCAGGGAAGTGGATGCAGCCGCAGTATATTTGAATGCTTCCACCCGATTTACCGATGGATTTGAATACGGATTCGGTGCAGAAATCGGAATCAGTACTCAAAAGCTGCATGCACGAGGTCCTATGGGGCTTAAAGAACTGACTACTATTAAATATGTAGTAACAGGTAATGGACATGTACGCTGAACTTTAAGAAACATCAGTAAAGATTAAAAACTGAAACATACAAAAGAATACAGGGGGTCAATGAAAATGTCAAAGAAGCCGATAACGGCAATAATTGTAGGAGCCGGACACAGGGGAATACTCTATGCCAGTTATGCCCTGCATTATCCTGATCAATTGAAGATAGTGGGGGTAGCTGATTTAAACCCTCATAAGCGTGCCAAAGCGGCAGAGATGTTTGGTTTTGGTGAAGACATGTGCTTTGAAACGGCCGAGGAATTGGCAGCCAGGCCAAAGTTGGCCGATGCAATCATAAACGGAACTATGGATCATCAACATGTACAAACATCCATTCCTCTTCTTGAAAGAGGTTATGATATGCTGCTGGAAAAACCGCTGGCTGTAAACGAGGAGGAAATGTGGCAGCTGGTTGAGGCTGCCAGAAAGCATAACAGTAAGGTAATGATATGCCATGTGCTGCGTTACAGCCCCTTTTATGCAGATATACGGCGGAGAATACTGGATGGAGAAATCGGAGATATAATAAGCATCCAATGCAATGAATATGTAAGCTATCATCATATGATTATGGCTTATGTGCGAGGCAAATGGAGCAATACCAAAATCAGTCATTCTTCCATGCTGCTTGCCAAATCCTGTCATGACATGGACCTGATGATGTGGCTCAATTCAGAAACCAAACCCGTTCGGTTGGCCAGCTACGGCAACAATTTCCAGTTTACGCCGGAGAAAAGCCCGGAAAATGCAGGAACACGCTGTCTTCTTGACTGTCCCATTGAGCCCGACTGCCCCTATTCGGCTAAAAAACACTATCTGGACAAGGAACTTTGGGGTGTATATGTATGGGATAATCTTGAACACCTGGGTGAATTGACTCCGGAAAAGAAGATAGAATCACTTAAGACAGACAACCCTTATGGACGCTGTGTGTGGAAATGCGACAACGATGTGGTTGACCATCAGTCAGTTGTTATTGAGTTTGAAAACGGGGCGACAGGAACCCTGAATATGATAGGCGGAGCTGCCAAGGCAAATCGGACAGTTCATATTGTGGGTACCAGAGGTGAAATTGAGGGCGACATGCTGGCCAACAGGGTTATTGTGAGGAAGTTTAATTTAAGGCCCGGAGAAGACTATTATTCGGAAGATGTATTTTACCCGTCGGATGAAAGCGACGTGGGCGGAAAATTTCTTGGGCACGGCGGCGGCGACGGCAGACTGGTGGAGGACTTCATAAAGTATCTGACCGGTGAGGAAACCTCAATTTCATGTACTTCGCTGGAAGATTCAATTTATGGTCATTTAGCGGTTTACAAGGCAGATGAGTCCAGGGAAAAGGGACAGGCTGTGGAACTGACCCTCAGGTAAATGAGGTGATCCATTGATCATAATGGGTATAGACCCAGGTCTGGCGACCATGGGTTATGGGATAATAGAATCCAGGGGAAATAAAATCAAAGCCCTGGATTACGGGGTGGTAACCACCCCTGCAGACATGGAGTTTTCCCGTCGGCTGCTTCATATTTTTAATTCAGTGGAAAAACTGATTCAGGACTATTCTCCTCAGGCTGTAGTATATGAAGAGCTGTTTTTTAATAAAAATGTGAAAACCGCTTTGATTATAGGACATGCCCGGGGAGCAGCGGTATTGGCAGGAGCAAGGCAGTCCATAGATTTGTTTGAGTATACTCCGCTTCAGGTAAAACAGGCGGTTGTCGGCTACGGACGGGCGGATAAGAATCAGGTGCAGAGCATGGTGAAGCTGCTTTTGGGTCTGCGGGAAATACCAAAGCCGGATGATGCCGCCGATGCACTTGCGGTTGCTATCTGTCACCTGCACAGCCATCAGTACGGCAGGAAGCTGGGTGTTTCGGGACAAGACCCTGAAGTCTGCACTAAATAAGGAATTTGCAGGAGTAAACTGAATGTATGCCTATATTACCGGTACATTAGAGGAAGTTGACAGACTGAGTTTCTATGTTGTTGTTGAGGCCAATGGAATTGGCTACCGCATAAATGTTCCAGGCTCTGTTATAGAGAACCTGCCTTCAAGGGGAGAAACAGTAAAGCTGTATACATACCTTCATATAAGGGAAGATGTTCAAGCGCTTTATGGTTTTCTGGACAGGGAAGAACTTAATTTTTTTGAAAAATTGATTACCGTGTCCGGTGTAGGTCCTAAAGTTGCTTTAGGCATGCTGTCCGTCAGCTCTGCTCATGAGTTGGCGGCTGCCGTCATTACCGGAGACAGGAAAGCTTTAAGCCGCGCACCCGGAGTCGGCAAGAAAACAGCAGAGCGGATCATACTGGAATTAAGGGATAAAATCGATAAGGATGCCATTAAGCTGGCAGATGCTTCAGCCGCCGAGGATTCTGCTCCCATGGATTCTAAAGGCTTCCGGGGGCGCAGCAGGGCAGGTGTAAGGCTTGAAGCTCTGCAGGCTCTGCAGGCGCTGGGGTATCATGCGGCGGAAGCGGAAAAGGCCTTATCCGGTCTGGACGGAGCAGATGCTGCAGAATTAATTCGGCAGGCTCTCAGAAAACTGGATAATCAGCCTTGATGACAGGAGGGGAAAGATTTGCACCGGCAGGAAGAGCGTATAATTGCATCCAACCGGCTTACGGAAGATTATGATATAGAAGCAAGCCTTCGGCCCAGAAAGCTTTCTGAATATATCGGACAGGAAAAAATAAAGGATCAGATGAATATATTTATCCAGGCTGCCAAAGGCAGGGGTGAAGCCCTGGATCATGTCCTTTTATATGGACCCCCGGGGCTTGGGAAAACCACTCTGGCCCATATAATAGCCAATGAACTGGGAGTCAGCATCCGCATTACCTCCGGCCCGGCAATTGAAAAAGCGGGAGATTTGGCGGCAATACTGACAAATTTGGGAGAACAGGATGTCCTTTTTATTGATGAAATTCACCGATTAAACCGCAGCGTGGAAGAAGTTCTTTATCCTGCTATGGAAGACTATGCTCTGGATATAATCATCGGCAAAGGTCCCAGCGCCCGATCCATACGGCTGGATCTGCCCAAATTCACCTTAATCGGCGCAACCACCCGTGCGGGTATGCTGACATCTCCGCTCCGGGATCGTTTCGGCGTAATCAGCCGGCTGGAACTGTATTCCCCGGAAGAGTTGAAAAAAATTGTAATGCGTTCTGCCGGAATTCTGAATATAGAAATAGATGATGAGGGGGCCGAGGAAATAGCAAGGCGATCCAGAGGCACCCCCAGGGTAACCAACCGGATTTTGAAACGGGTGAGGGATTATGCCCAGGTCAGGGCTGACGGAGTAATTACTCTGAAGGTTGCACGTGAAGCTCTTAATATGCTGGAAGTTGATGAGATGGGGCTGGATGAAGTGGACAGAAGACTTATGGAAGCCATTGCACTAAAGTTCAACGGAGGACCTGTGGGTCTGGATACCTTGTCTGCTTCCACCGGAGAGGAAAGCACTACAATAGAGGATGTATGTGAACCCTATCTGCTTCAGCTGGGATTCCTGGCACGCACACCGAGAGGAAGAATTCTGACTCCCCTTGGTTATAAGCATCTGAGATTACCCGTCAGTGAACAAAAAAGTTTGCTGGATTGAAAATTAAGTGTATATTATACTAATAATACACGATAATTTGCTGACCGACAGAGCAAACTAGAATGGAGAATTAGCTTGAAGGTTTCTGATTTTGACTATGAACTGCCGGAAAGGCTGATTGCGCAGACCCCGCTTGAAAAGCGCGATGAATCAAGACTTTTGGTTGTTCACAGGAAAACGAAAAGCATAGAACACAGAGTGTTTAAAGATATAATAGAATATTTAAATCCTGGGGATTGTCTTGTAATTAATGATACAAAGGTAATTCCTGCCAGACTGCTTGGGAAACGGAAGGACACCGGCGGAAAGATGGAATTTGTTCTCTTGAGCCGGGAAAATGATGACACCTGGCGGGTACTGGTGAAACCCGGGAAAAGAGCACAAATTGGAACTCGTTTTGTCTTCGGCGACGGTATACTGGAAGCGGAAGTTACAGGCATAACGGAAGAAGGGGGACGCACGGTCCGCTTTTTTTTTGAAGGAGTGTTTCAGGAAGTTCTGGATAAGGTAGGCATTATGCCCCTGCCCCCCTATATTCATGAAGAGCTGAAGGATAAGAACCGCTACCAGACAGTATATGCCAGACATGACGGCTCAGCAGCTGCCCCTACGGCAGGGCTGCATTTTTCTCCAGCCCTCCTGAATCGGCTGGAAGAGAAAGCAGTATGTATATCAAGGGTTACATTGCATGTAGGACTTGGCACTTTCAGGCCGGTGAAGGCGGAGGATATCAGTCAGCATGTTATGCATAGGGAATCCTATGAAGTCACCGAAGCGGCTGCTGCTGAAATCAATGAAGCCAGGAGAAGGGGCGGACGGATTGTAGCGGTAGGCACCACTTCGCTCAGGACGCTGGAATCCGTTGCTGATGATAAAGGTATTGTGCATCCGGGCAGAGGTGAAACTGACCTTTTTATTGTTCCGGGATACAGATTTAAAGTAGTGGATGTTTTGATAACCAATTTTCATCTTCCAAAGTCCACATTATTAATGATGGTCAGTGCAATGACGGGCAGGGAGGAGATACTGAGAATTTATCAGGAAGCCATTGCCAGAGAGTATCGCTTTTTCAGTTTCGGCGACGCCATGTTTATTGAATAAATACTTACTTTTCAGGGAGGAACTATGTTCGAATTCGAGTTAATAAAGGAAGATCCTGATTCAAGGGCTCGTGTGGGAAGATTTCATACTCCCCACGGCAGTTTTGATACACCGGTATTTATGCCTGTGGGAACCCAGGCAACCGTAAAAGCTGTAACTCCCAGGAATCTTGAAGAGCTGGAGGCAGAGATTATTCTTGCCAACACCTATCATCTTTACATGAGACCGGGACATGAACTGGTTAAGGAAGCAGGCGGATTACATAAATTCATGGGCTGGAACGGGCCTATTCTTACCGACAGCGGCGGTTTTCAGATATTCAGTCTGGCAGAGCTGCGCAATATCAGGGAAGAAGGGGTAACCTTCCAGTCTCATCTGGACGGTTCTACTCATTTTATTTCTCCTGAAAAAGCCATTGAGATTGAAAATGCTCTGGGAGCCGACATAATTATGGCCTTTGATGAATGCGTCCCCTATCCGGCAGAATATGATTATGTCATGAAATCAGCAAAAAGAACCACCAGATGGCTTAAGCGCTGCATACAGGCTCATAGAAGAGATGATCAGGCCTTATTCGGGATTATTCAGGGAGGGATGTATGCTGACCTCCGGAGGATGAGTGCAGAGGAGATATTGTCCCATGACCTTCCCGGTTATGCAATTGGCGGGTTAAGCGTCGGAGAACCAAAGCCTCTCATGTATGAGATGCTGGATCATACCGTTCCCCTTATGCCTAAAAATAAGCCCAGGTATCTTATGGGCGTTGGCTCCCCAGACTGTCTGGTGGAAGGGGTTCTGCATGGGATTGATATGTTTGACTGTGTCCTGCCAACGCGTATTGCCAGAAACGGCACTGCATTGACCAGCCGGGGGAAGATAGTAGTTCGTAATGCTGAGCATGCGAAAGACTTTACCACCCTGGATCCGGAATGCGACTGCTATGCCTGTCAGAATTTCACAAAGGCTTATATCCGTCACCTGATAAAGGCCAATGAGATTCTGGCTTCAATATTATTATCCATTCATAATCTGCGGTTTTTGATTTCCCTTATGAAAGAGGTTAGGAAATCAATACTTGAGGAAAGGCTCCTGGAATTCCGCAACGAATTTTTTGAAAAGTTTGGGCATGAATGAAAATTTTTGATTATTTCCTTGAATTAATGTATCAAACCGATTACTATATTTATATAGCAAAAGAAGGAGGGAAATGAATGTTTCTAACGGCACAAGTTCCAGCGGAAGGAGCAGGCGGCGTAGCTGGATTGATTGGGGCGCTGGCTCCCTTTATACTGATGATTATTATGGTTTATTTCATGATAATCCGTCCTCAAAGGAAGAGGGACAAAGAGAATAAGGAGATGCTGGCTTCCCTTAAAGTAGGTGACAATATAACTACCATCGGCGGGATCTGCGGTAAGATAGTTTCTATAAAAGATGACATACTTACCGTTGAAGTAGGAGTTGACAAGGTAAAATTGGTCTTTGAGCGCTGGGCTATAAGAGATGTAGACAGGCCGGTGTCTGATTAAGGCCGTATCCTTTTCATAAAAAAGCTGTGTTTTCGTCAGAAATCCGGCTTTTTTATTGCGTAATTTACTCTCATCCCTTTTCTTAGGTTGTCATGTCATATCAGTCCGCATTTTTGCATATGTTTGAAATAAGATGCCTAAAAAAGGGGTTGGAAAGGATGAAAATGGTTCGCAAGAGTACTGCAAGACAAGAAAAGACCTCTTTGCTCAATGATATTTTAAGTATTCTTAAAGGTTCTGTTTTTGCAGTTGTTATCACCTTAATCTTTATCATCCTCTTTGCAGCGGTGATGCAGCTGTCCACACTGCCAGAAAGCATTATCAGGCCGGTAGTGCAGGTGCTGAGAATTTTAAGCATTGCAGCAGGAGGCGCCTTTGTTGCCCGGAAAGCAGAAAGCAGGGGTTGGATCAAGGGTGCAGCAACCGGGGTTTTCTATGTTTTGCTGGTATCCCTCATAGGGGTAGTCTCCGGAGGTCAATTCTCATTCGATAGAATTTTTATTTCAGATCTTCTGATGGGCATAGTGGTAGGAGCCATAGGAGGCGCAATCGGCATAAACACCTGATGATCAGGCTGTCTCAAAGTTTACTTTCCTATATATGATCTATCTGCCGCCTTATGCAAGGGGGCTTTTGGCATTGGTTGAAGCAGCAAATTTCCCGTCTGCCCTTTTCATTAACTGGAATATATGTTATAATAAATTGCATTGAAATAGAGAATTTTTCGGTTTTTATTTACAAGCTTTTTACCATGTATAGCAAAGAGAGGGAGAAATCAGAATGAAACACATTAAGACACTGCACAAAGGCAAATTGAAACAGAGCATTGTTAACGGCGGCTGCGGCGAATGCCAGGCTTCCTGTCAGTCTGCGTGTAAAACTTCATGCACGGTAGGCAATCAAAGCTGCCAGAAATAACCGGCATTATTATACATAAAGAAAAGACGGATAGCAGTAGCTTGGCTACTGCTATCTTTAGGTTTAAGGATATACAGTGTCTAATCG
>JAAZHD010000333.1 GCA_012510895.1 Clostridiales bacterium | reverse complement strand
GCTTTAATAAAATGCATGTCATGGGGCAGGGTTTCTTCTTTTCCCATATATTCCCGAAGTTTCGGACCCATCCAGTAGGGAACAGCCCGGAAAAGGTCTGCCATGGTTTCGCTTACCTTATCCTTGGGTGAATCCGTTTCCCTCTGCACATATCGATAGCATCCGCAGCCATGGGCTCCTGAGTTGTTGGGATTGGTGTACTGAATGCGCTCATCGGTGGCTCCGGCCAGGAGCACTGTTTTTCCTCCCCTGGAATGGCCGGTTATGGCTATGTGATTGGAATCTATCTTCTCGCACCGGGTAAGAAGGTCAACGCATCTGTGATAGCCCCATGCCCAGGCTGATATGGCGCTGTATGACTGGCCAGGGTATACGGCATAGAGGCCGGTTTTTCTCTCAGTATTGTACATATCGTGGGCCAGTTCAACACGGTTGAATTTTGCAACCGCAATCCCGCGGCTAAGGGCCTCGTTTATAACCTCAGTTTCGCACTTTCGGTAACATCCGTCACCGGTTAATACCACAGGCCATGGCCCGTTTCCGTCGGGCAGATAAAGCTGCATTGTAAAGGTCATGGTTTTTTCATTTGTTCCCGTTTTTATCCTATAGCTTACAATGGCTTTCCCCTGATGCAGAGTTTCAACCTCGAAAACCTCAGGCTTGGGAGGAAGCCCGCCGTATTCCAGATCTATGATGCTGTCCAGTATTTCCTTGCGGCGTTTTTTCCAGTCTTCAGCATTTAAAACGGGCTGTCCGTTTTCAAACTTAAACAGATCCGGAAGTTTTCCAAGAACAATGTCGTGTTTATAAGGGTATTGGTCCATTTTGCTTATCCTCTCCGTCATTTTATTCAAAATTTTTTAACCGCCGCCTGCTTACAGCGCATACAAATGCAGCTTATAATATTAAAACCGGCTGCAAGCAGGCTGCATGTTCTACTTAAGTGTTATCAGCATATTCTCCTGGGGTCTTAACTTGACAGATATGCTTCTTACATATCCGTTTTCACGATGCAGGTAAATGGGGAATTCAGAGTGCCGGCAATATGCATCTGTATAGTAATCTCCGTGAATCTTAACCTTGTACTCTGTTACCCTTGTCTTTACATCAATCTGCCTCATAGGGGAATAGTCAAAGAGAACAATATTGTGAGTTTCATTCTCATCGATGAAGGCCGACAAGCCGCAATTGGCAGAGATTCTGGGGCTGGATAAATATTTCAGGGCTTTGCCGCATTCATCCTTGAATAATTCGCTGATGCCTGCCCTTCCATACTGCACACGGTCCATAAATGTATCTATTCCAACATAGGGTGCGGCCGTGTTCAGCAGCAAGGTGCGATTATGCCGCAGCAAAATTTCTGTGTTCTCGCCGTCGCCATAGACAAGTCCGGTATATAGCGGAATTCAGCATCCACCGGATGAACCAGTTCGCTTCCGCCGCCGGCGCTGCATATCCTGTGGAAACGGGCTGTCCGGGGGCTGTATCTCACGCCGAACAAATCCTCAAGTCCTTCTACAGAACCGGCTGCAACAAGTGCCGCACCGCCGGCATACAGCTTACGCAGCGCAGCCCGCTGGCTTTCGCTGATATTGCACAGGGAAGGCAGCACTATCACATCCGTCATATCGGCATTTATCTGAGACAGACAGGAAAACCGTGTCATTATAGGCGCATTCAAACCGATTTCACGGGCTGCAGCGTAAAGG
>JAAZHD010000332.1 GCA_012510895.1 Clostridiales bacterium | reverse complement strand
GTATAGCTGCACTGAAATTGTAAACCATGCTGGCAGGTATGCCGAGAAAATATATCTTCATATACAGAACCGAAAGATTGATAATATCTTCTGGGGTTCCCATCATTTTTAATAATGGTTCGCAAAATATAAGACCTGTTATCATGACAAAAATGCCGGCAATGATGCTAATGGCAATGGATGTGTGAACTGAACGACTGACCTCCAGCGGTTTATTGGCCCCATGATTCTGAGCCACAACTACACTGGTGCCTACGGATAAGCCCATAAAGACGTTGACAAGCAGGTTAATAAGGGCACCTGTGGCACCAATTGCAGCCAGAGCCTGGCTGCCTGAAAAACGACCGCCCACGATCATGTCTGCGGCATTAAAAAGAAGCTGCAGTAAGTTCATAGCCATAATAGGCAGGGAAAACAGTAAAATGTTGGTAAATAAGGGTCCGCTGGTCATATCCAGATCACGGTTGCGTGAAAACATATAATCATTCTTCCTCTGCAGTTTCACATAAAATTAGCTCGCAGCTTACGCCGCAAGCATTATTATTATACTAACATACATATATCAGTTTATACTCAATATTTTATTTATGCAAGTATTTCATTAACAGGATCCTTATTTATTTTACGCAGCCGTTTTTAAGATCATTTAGAATATCCAGCGTTTCTTTCACTATTATTTCGCCTGCTTCAGGAATAAACATGGATGTTCCATGAAATGTCTCATAACCGCCTTGCTCATAAGCAATCTTAGTCGGCATATACCCTATCCTGCCATTTGTCAGTTCAACTACAATAGTATGCTTAAAGGGTGAACCTTCCTTAATCGCCAATCCCAGCTCAACAAAAAACTCACTGGGATTGAAGGCAAAAGCAATATCACCTATATGAATTCCCGTTAGGCTGCATTTTAAAGTTTTTTGCTTCATATTAATTAATTCCTCATAACGATTTCGATAGAATTCCATGCCGCCAGGCCATTTACGTGAGATTTCTTCTTCCTGGAAATGTGAAAAATCTCTGAATGGCAAGTCAATTTCTATGTTCCTGGCGCATATAACAGGCTCTATATTAAAATCTAAAGCTTCTATGTTTCTTACTATTTCCTGGCCAATCTTTTCTCCTATCACTTCACTGCTGGTAGTTACATTAATGTTACCGCAAGCTCCGGGAAGGAATAACGTCTCTACGTTAGAGCCCAGACTGTTTTGTACTTCTTTTGCAACATATGCAGGATAGTCTGCAGAAATACTTTTGGGAATTCGATTGCTGTTAGCGTGCAACGCATAATTATAAATAACTGCCTTTACTTTATTATTCTCAGTAACTGCTGCCAATACATACAGATCTGTGTCAATAGGACCGGCAGCCGGCCATTTATCCCTTTCTTCCTGTGGAAGCAGCCAGGTGTTCCAACAGTCATTATTGTCTTTAAGCACCCTTCTGTTATGTGATATGCCTTCAACTTTTCCTTTGGCTATTCCCAGTCTGCAGGGTTCAAGTTCCTGGTTTGCTTTAATCACTGATTGTTTTATTGCTTCATGAACCCTATCCATGTATTTATAATGTAAGTCCGTTATCTCTTCATATGTCCCTTCTTTTTTCAAATAATACTTTACTGTTTTGCCCAGCTGAGTATATGGTCCTGAATGGGTATGGGAAGCGCATATTACAACATTTTCAGGCAAAATACCTGTTGCCTCTGCTATGCTCTTCCTTGCCTTCGCAGCATCTTCATTGGTATAGCTTATGAGATCCAAGGTAACAATGGCTGTCTTATTATCATCCGTACCTATAACAACTGCCTTTACAAATAACGGGTCTTTTATGGTTTCAAAGGTACGGGGATAGAGGCTGCCTGCTACCAGCTGACCTTTTTCAGGCGTTATATCCGCTTTAGCCAATCCGACCATAAAGCTTTTATTCATTTTTTCACCTTCTTTGTTAAATTTAATTAATTTTTTATTAATCTTACGTCTTAATTATGAGCCTGTCTAATATTTCTAGGAATGTTTTGAACGAGAGAAAATACTTGTCAACATTGGGCCTTAAGATCATGAAGAATATTTAATGATTCCTTCACAATAATCTCGCCGGCTTCAGGAATCAGCTTTGACTGTGATGCATTAAAAGTTTCGTACCCGCCTTGCTCAAAGGATATTTTCGTAGGCACATACCCTATATACCCATTTGCCAGCTCTACAACTAAAGAATGCTTAAAGGGTGAGTTGTTCTTTATCTCCAATCCGAACTCAACAAAAAACTCTGCCGGATTAAAGATCAAAGCACTATCATCTATTCGAATACCAGTTAAACTGCATTTTACCGATCTTTTCTTTTCATCTTTTAATCTTTGGTATTCATTCCTATAATACTCAAGCCCGCTCGGCCATTTGCGGGAGATTTCTTCTTCCTGGAAATGAGTAAACTCCCTGAAAGGAATATCTATTACTATATTCTTGGTGCATATGACAGGCTCTAGATTATAATCTATTGTTTTTAATTTTTCTACTATTTCTTTGCCGATCTTTTCTCCAATCACTTCACTACTGGTATTTACATTGATATTACCGCATGCTCCGGGAAGAAAAAAGGTCTCCACATGTGAACCCAAACTGCTTTGTACTTCCTTTGCCGCATATGCAGGATAATCTGCAGAAATGCTTTTGGGGATACGGTTGCTGTTGGCATGCAAGGCATAATTGTACACGACTGCCTTTACTTTATTATCCTCTGTTGCAGCTGCCAGGATCAACAAATCTGTGTCAACAGGGCCGGCAGCCGGCCACTTATCCCTCTCTTCCTTAGGAAGCAGCCAGGTGTTCCAGCAGTCGTTGTCATCTTTGAGTGCCCTTCTGTTATGCAATATGCCTTCAACTTTACCTTTTGCTGTTCCCAGTCTGCATGGTTCCAGATCCTGATTTGCCTGAAGCACAGACTGTTTTACAGCTTCAAGAACCCTATCCAGATATTTTTCATGCCGGGCTAAAATTTCATCGTATGATTCCTTTATATAAGGTTCCATTTGGTGGAAAAGTGTATATGGTCCTGAATGAGTATGGGAAGTGCTTATGACAATATTTTCATAGGGAATACCTGTTTCCTCCGATATTGCTTTCCTTGCCTTATTTACATGTTCGTTTAGCAAATAAAGGAGATCTAAGGTAACGATAGCAATTTTTGTGTCTTCCGTTGCAATAACAATAGACTTTGCATATAATGGATCCTTGATTTTATCATATTCACGCGGATATAGTCCTCCGGACATAAATAAACCCATTTCAGGCGTTATGTCCAATTTCCCGATTCCAACCTGAAATTTGCTCACTATTGCCATCTCCTTTCAAATGATTAAAAACATTACATTCCCGAAAAATCACTTGAAGATATTTTCCGTTAATAACTGCATCAGTTGAATATCTGGTCAAGCATATAGTGACAAAATGCCTTTGCCGACTCACTGTCAATTT
>JAAZHD010000331.1 GCA_012510895.1 Clostridiales bacterium | reverse complement strand
ATATTGAAGGCCCCCCTGTATTATTTATTGTGGAAGTTTTACTTGTCAGTTGACCACCACAATTTTATTCTACAGGAACGGTCTTCTTTTTTCAAAGTTCAACAAAGATCATTACAGGAATGCTCCTAGATTTTTTAAAGAAATAAACATTGAACTTCATAGTACAATAAAAGCCCCTGAAAACTCTCAGGGGCACACAGGAACAGAATGAAAAACCAACTTTCTTCCATCCAGACTGTACTGTCGGTACCGGAATTCCACCGGTTCAATCCTCCTGGGACTCGCGGACTTTACCGCCGGTCGGGAATTACACCCTGCCCTGAAAGTTCGTTGTTTATTTTCTATCAATAATATACTTCATTCATCCTTAAAAATCAAGATGTACTAAGTATTAAGCTCTGCTTTTTGTTTATATACAGTATTATCTTTTATTTTTTTCATAAAAGCATTTAATCATCAAATGCCTTTCATTGTTAAGGAAATCCGTTTTTTCATTGGATCAACATCCAATACCTTTACAGTGATAATATCTCCTACCTGTACTACATCTAATGGATGTTTTACATATTGATTTGACATTTGAGAAATATGAACAAGGCCATCCTGGTGTACACCTATATCAACAAATGCACCGAAGTCAATGACATTGCGTACTATTCCGGTAAGTATCATTTCCGGTTTTAAATCTTCAATTTTCATTACTTCAGTACGCAAGATCGGTTTAGGCAGCTCATCTCTTGGATCCCTTCCCGGTTTTTGCAATTCATTGATAATATCCTTTAGAGTAGGCAGTCCTATTCCTAATGATTCTGCTAATTCATTTAAGTTCCACTTACCCGATTCTGCTACAAGACTCTGCAAATTATCTTTTTGTAATGCTTTTATGGACAAATTTTTCCATGCCAATAACCTGGCAACAACCCAATAAGATTCCGGATGAACAGCAGTGTTGTCTAGAATATTATCTCCATCTGATATTCTTAAAAAACCGGCGCATTGTTCATAGGTTTTAGGTCCCATATTACTAACCTTAAGCAATTGCTCTCGATTTTTAAACTTACCTTTCTCCTGCCTATAAGCAACTATATTCTTTGATAAGGTTGGTGTGATTCCAGATACATATTGAAGTAAAATTGAAGAAGCCGTGTTCAGATCCACACCTACACTGTTTACGCAATCTTCAACAACGCCCTCCAATGCTTCCTGCAAACGTTTCTGATTAACATCATGCTGATATTGTCCTACCCCTATGGATTTCGGGTCAATTTTTACGAGCTCTGAAAGAGGGTCTTGCATCCTTCTTGCAATAGAAACAGCGCTTCTTAAAGCAGCATCAAAATCCGGGAATTCTTCGCTTCCTAATTTTGAGGCAGAGTAGACCGATGCACCTGCTTCATTGACTATACTATATTTCACTTTGCCAACTTCCTGACACAATTCCGAAATTAATATCTCACTTTCTCTGGAAGCAGTTCCATTTCCAACTGCAATTAGCTCTATATTATATTTCTCTACCATATGTTTTAGTGTCTGCTTTGCCAGATCTTTATTATGGCTTGGAAGTGTCATATATACGACAGCAGTACTAAGTACTTTACCCGTTTCATCTACCACAGCTATTTTATTTCCGGTTCGATAACCCGGATCTATGCCCATAACTATCTTCCCTTTCACCGGCGGCTGCAGCAAAAGATTACGGAGGTTCTCGGCGAATATCTTTTTTGCCTGTTCTTCTGCTTTTTCAGTCAATATATTCCTAATTTCCCTCTCGATGGATGGTGAGATTAATCTCT
>JAAZHD010000330.1 GCA_012510895.1 Clostridiales bacterium | reverse complement strand
TTGTTCAATCAGCACATCTAAGCCTAATTTTACACAATCAGCAGGAGTTCCATTAACAGCATATGCTTCAATATCTAGTCCACTTAATTGAACTTCCCGTACCCTTAATGGATAATTCATGGTAATAGCATGACTAGCCGCACTTCTCTCAATATCAGGAGCAACTACCGATACTTCACCTATAGCGGCTAAAGAAGAAACCAATTGATAAAGCCCTTCTGCATAAATACCATCATCATTAGAAACTAAAAATCTCATTGAATCTCCTGTGTAAAATATTCGTTATAAGTTATGCTGATATTTACTTATTTCTAAGCTTATTAATATTATATAATAGTTTACAATCCCAATACAAATACTATTTTTATCATTTATCGACATGCAATAGTTCTAAAGTTTAGGAGAGTATTTGTATGATACAAATAGATGATGCAGGCAGCGGTAGTTTAATAGGAGGTACCTGTATTGGGGCCATACGGGTGGAAACAAATGAATATGTATTTGATTTTATTCCTGTGTCCTATTATCGCAATAATATGTTTAGCAGCAAAGAATATTTGAACAAGGCCTGTCAAATCGTATTTGGATTATTGAAAAGGCTTAATTGGGAAAGTAGCGAAAGGTTGGATATATGTCAAGGATACATGTTTGATAAATTAAGAGAAGAATTAAAGTACAGAAACGTTTTTTATCGTTCTGTTAAAATAAATGAGCCATTACAGCCTTTGATTGAAAAAACCTTCCAAGAGTATGCACTAATGTTAGGACTTCCTATACAATACGTAAAATATACTAAATATCCACTACACTTTCATAGAATACTACGTTGGGTATATGCTGATTACGATAACCGAATAAAATTATGTAAAACAGGTTGGAAAAGTTGGAAAAAATATGGTAATTTAAAAGTCTTAACTGGGAACGATGTACTTTACAATAGCAATTTTATATGTCTAAAATGTGGTGAAACTATTAAAAAAGGTTCTAAAGTAAAAAGATTGGAATATACCAGCAATTGTCTGAATGTTATATATTTACATAACAAATGTCCTTATGATATATTTAAGATTTAATCTAATTACCTTGGCTCAACAATCAGCTTTATAGCTGTTCTTTCTTCACCATTAATTTTAATATCAGTAAAAGCTGGGATGCATATTAAATCTATACCACCTGGTGCAACGAACCCCCGTGCAATGGCAACTGCTTTCACTGCTTGATTCAACGCGCCTGCACCTACTGCTTGCAATTCAACACGTCCATGTTCACGAAGGACTCCTGCCAGAGCACCAGCTACAGCATTAGGACTGGATTTTGCGGATACTCTTAGTACTTCCATGAGTTAATACCTCCTGTATATGCATATATATCCCTAGAACCTAGCAAAAAAATTATTACGACTAAAATAAACTTAATCTGTGTCTGTGATTATTCCTGCAATCTGTATTATGAACTGCTTATATGATTTATTTGATCGAATAGAATATTCTACATCATTTCTGTAAAATCCTCTTTTTTAACTAAAAAAGATGTGGTAAACCACATCTTATTTAGCGTAATCAACTGCTCTTGTTTCACGTATTACATTAATTTTTATTTGTCCTGGATATTCAAGCTCTTTCTCTACTTGCTTAACTATATCCCTAGCCATTAAAAC
>JAAZHD010000329.1 GCA_012510895.1 Clostridiales bacterium | reverse complement strand
CTCTTTAATTGCATGAATCGGTCCCTCATTTCAATAGAATCGAAGAATATTTATCTATAAAACAGATATCCTAAACAGGATTTAAATTTGATATAATCTGCACTATCATTATATTACATATTCTATATGTTGTAAATTATTCCTTCAACAAAATATAACATACTTTACTTAATATGATCACAGTATATGCTCATCAATTCATCTGCTAATACGAGCAGCATATTCTGCTCATCCAATAATTTCAAGTGTTACATTTATTTAATACATAATATTTAGCTCTGATAAAAGGATTATTCAATGGTAATACTATAATAGCAGTAAAACAGAGGTGATTGAATGTTCTGCATGAATAAAAATTCAAAATATATATTATGTCTTTCCATGATTACTATCATGCTGCTGACAAGCTGTAACATGCTCGGTTCCGAGCCTTCCAAAGATAAAGAAGAGGGATTCAACAAAAAAAAACCTCCAAAAGCTTTGACACAGATGGAAAGGGAACTAGATGAAATTATTAAAAATTTGGAATCTGTCCGGGATGAAAGGGCCAGATTGCTGAGAGAACAAGAACATCCCTCAAAAACAAGCCAATCCGAGGCACAGCAACAGGTTCAAACGCAGAATAAAGAGCAACAAAACGATAACAAAAATACGCAGCACTCTGATCCCAAACCTGACTGGAACAGCCTGGAAAAGACCATAGAAACCCTACATGAACACTGGAACAGCTTTGAACCGTCTGCAAGAATGGATGGTGCTATGAACGAGACCATTAAGGAATTTGGTAAACAATTAATCAACTTAACTGAACAGATTATTGCCAGAAATGAGAAAAAGACCATGGTGGCAGCAACAAATCTATATTCATCCCTTCCTGATTTTTTAAAATTGTATGACCATAACCAGCCGCCGGAAATAAAAGAGGTAATTGGACTGGTTCGGTTGATAATCATATATGGCCAGCAAGAAAAATGGGAAGAAACCAAGCCTCTTCTAAAGCAAATTAAAGAGGCCTGGCAGGAAGCTAAAACCAAAATGAAAAAACCTGATGAGATGCTGAACAAACGGATAGAATCAGCAATTAACGATTTTCAACTTGTAGTTGCTGAAAAGAAAAACGATATTGCTAAGATCAAGGGGAATATAATAATAAAGAGTCTTGACCAGCTTGAGTAATCATAACACCCGAAAACTGCGACAGCTGTCCACGGCTCTTTTCCATCCTTGGTATAATGAATTTCTTTGTTCAGGGTCCATCTTGGGCATGTATTGTCTGCCGGTCTTCCATGTGTTTTTTAAATCCTTTTTATCCTTCCATATACCAGCTTCCAGTCCAGACAAAAAAGCAGCTCCTTGAGCCGTGGTTTCCAGATTAGCGGGACGGGCTACCGTAACTCCCAAAATATCTGATTGAAATTGCATAAGAAAGTTGTTTGCTGAAGCGCCTCCGTCTGCTTTAAGGGAAGACAAAGCAATACTGGAATCCTTTTCCATGACAGATATTACATCCCGAGTCTGATATGCAATGGATTCCAGAACTGCCCGTACAATATGATTTCGATTTGCTCCCCTGGTAATACCGAATATAGAACCCCTGGCATACATATCCCAATAAGCTGCTCCTAGTCCCACGAATGCCGGAACTACGTACACACCTTGAGTATCTTTAACGGCCATGGCTAGTTCTTCGCTTTCTGCAGCTGTTTCTATCAAACCCAACTCATCACGCAGCCATTGAATTGCTGCACCTGCAACAAATATACTGCCCTCCAAAGCATACTCAATCTCTCCGTTAATTCCCCATGCGATTGTTGTTAACAAGTCATGGGAAGACAATATTGGGGTTTGCCCGGTATTCATTAATATGAAACAGCCTGTTCCATATGTGTTTTTGGCAGTACCTACTTCAAAACAGGTCTGCCCAAATAAAGCAGCTTGCTGGTCACCGGCTGAACCTGTTATGGGAATTTCCGTTCCTAATAATGTCGATTCTGTGCTGCCAAGATAACAGCTGGATGGTTTTACCTCAGGCAATATTTCAATTGGTATGTCCAATATATTCAGCAGTTCTTCATCCCAGCACATGGTATG
>JAAZHD010000328.1 GCA_012510895.1 Clostridiales bacterium | reverse complement strand
CTCGTAGGCAATCTCTTCCAGGCTATGTCCTAATACTTTTGTATGATCATAGCTGATCGATGTAATAACAGAAACTAAAGGATTTATAACATTGGTGGCATCCAGCCTTCCTCCAAGCCCTACCTCAACAACAGCAATATCTACATTCTGTCTGGCAAACCAAAGAAACCCCAGTGCCGTAATAACCTCAAAGAATGTAGGATGATTATAGCCGTCATGAACCATTTCCTCTACATGCATCCGTATTTCATCGATAAGCGCAGCTACTGATTCCTGAGGAATCTCTTCAGAGTTAATTTGGATCCTTTCAGTAAAGCGCTCCAAATAAGGAGAGATAAACATTCCTACTCTATAGCCGCCTTCCCGGAGGATGCTGGCAGTCATTGCGGTTACAGAACCTTTTCCATTTGTTCCTGCTACATGTACTGAAGGATAATTATTCTGCGGGTTACCTAAACGTCTAAGTAATTCGGTTATATTAGCCAGCCCCAGTTTTGACCCGAACTTGACAGTACTTTCTATATATTTTAAAGCTTCCTCGTAATTTATAGCCAACACCTGCCTTTCTCTTTTCTTGCATGCTCGAATGTCAAACTTTCAGTTTGGAAATTTGAACCATTACCTTATCCATCATATCTTTGTACTTTCTCTGTTTTTCCCGTTCTTCCTCCACTACTGCTGCAGGGGCCTTTTTAACAAAGTTATTATTGGACAATTTGCCCGCTACCCTTGCAAGTTCCTTTTCCAATCTTGCTTTTTCCTTTTCTAAACGCTCCAATTCCTTATCGAAATCGATTAAATCCTCAAGAGGAATGAACATTTCTGCCCTGGCTGTTATCAAAGACATAGCATTCTCGGGGATGCCTGCTTTGTCATGCCGAATCTCAATTTCGGATACGCCGGCAAGCTTCTCAAAATAAGTATCAGCATTTCTAAATAGACCGGCATCATCCTTCTTGCATACAAGAATCAGTTTAGCTCTTTTAGATGGAGGAACATCCATTTCTGAACGGACATTCCGTATAGAACGAATGGCTTCCATAATGGCTTCCATATCTGCTTCTGCTTGTAAGTTAATTTCTTTCGGAATCACCTGCGGCCAGGAAGAAACCATTATACTTTCTTCCTCATTAGGCAAATGCTGCCACAGCTCTTCCGTTATAAAAGGCATAAACGGATGCAACAATTTTAATGTATTGGATAGAACATAAATCAATGTATAAAGAGCAGTACCCTTTGCCTGTGCATCATTCCCATTCAGTCTGGGTTTTACAAGTTCTATATACCAATCACAAAACTCATTCCAGGCAAAGTCGTATATTTTTTGTGCTGCAAGACCCAGCTCATACTTATTTAGATTATCAGTGACTTCTCCCGCCAGCTGATTATATCGGCTGATAATCCACTTGTCAGCAATTTCCATTTTCTCGGGTTTTATGGAATCCAGCTCAGCATTTTGCAGATTCATCAGTATAAATCGGGTGGCATTCCACAGCTTATTGGCAAAATTTCGATTGGCTTCTACCTTTTCATAATAGAAACGCATATCATTTCCCGGGGAATTCCCAACAGTAAGACTCATTCGCAAGGCATCTGCACCATACTTATCTATAATCTCCAGAGGGTCAATGCCATTGCCCAAAGATTTACTCATCTTTCTTCCCTCGGAATCCCTGACAATTCCATGGATAAATACATCGCGGAAGGGAACTTCATTAAGATGTTCAATGCCTGAAAAAATCATGCGGGCTACCCAGAAAAAGATGATATCGTATCCGGTTACCAAAACATTGGTTGGATAGAAGTATTTAAGTTCTTCTGTTTCTTCCGGCCAGCCCAGTGTGGAAAAGGGCCAAAGAGCAGAACTGAACCATGTATCCAAAACATCTTCATCCTGTCGGAGTTGTTCGCTGCCGCAGCTGCATTTTAAGGGCTTTTCTGCTGCTATAATGGTCTCACCGCAACTGTCGCAATAATAGGCCGGTATACGATGACCCCACCAAAGCTGCCTGGAAATGCACCAGTCTTTTATATTTTCCATCCAGTTAAAATAGATTTTACTAAACCGTTCAGGTATGAATCGTATTTTTCCTGATCGCACAGCATCAATGGCAGGTTCTGCCAAAGGCTTCATTTTTACAAACCACTGTTTGGATACTATGGGTTCTACTGTTGTTCCACAGCGATAACATTCACCTACATTATGTTTATGATCTTCTATTTTCAGCAAAAGACCCAAAGATTCTAAATCCTTTACAACTGCCTTTCGCGCTTCATATCGGTCCATGCCTTCATATTTCCCGGCTTTATCGTTCATCCTGCCGGCATCATCCATTACACGGATAACCGGTAAATTATGCCTCTGTCCTACCTCAAAATCATTTGGGTCGTGGGCAGGTGTAATTTTTACAACTCCGGTACCAAAATCCTTATCTACATAGGAATCCGCTATAATGGGAATTTCGCGGTTCATCAGAGGAAGAATAACTGTTTTTCCTATCAGATGCTGATATCTTTTGTCTTCAGGATGAACTGCTACCGCCGTATCACCTAACATGGTTTCCGGGCGGGTAGTTGCTAAAACAACGCGCTCTTTGCTGTCTTTTACAGGATAAGCAATATGCCAGAAATGACCCTGCTGCTCCTCATATTCAACTTCTGCATCAGACAAGGCAGTCCTGCAGTCAGGACACCAGTTTATAATTCGATCTCCCCTGTAAATAAGCCCTTTGTTATACAAACGAACAAACACTTCGGTAACTGCTTTGCTGCAACCTTCGTCAAGAGTGAAACGCTCTCGTTGCCAATCACATGACGAACCAAGTTTTTTTAATTGTTCTACAATTCTGCCTCCATACTTTTCTTTCCATTCCCAAGCTCTTTCCAGAAACTTTTCTCGTCCGAGATCATTTTTAGTAAGTCCTTCTTTTTCCAATTGTTCTACAATTTTTACTTCCGTGGCTATGCTGGCGTGGTCGGTACCGGGTAACCATAGTGCAGAATACCCTTGCATACGTTTCCAGCGGATAATGATATCCTGCAGGGTATTATCCAGGGCATGACCCATATGCAGCTTTCCTGTTATATTCGGAGGCGGTATCACAATACAAAAGGGTTCCTTATTATCATCCACTACTGCATGGAAATAGCCTTTTTCTTCCCATTGTCTATAAAGCCTGTCTTCTACTTGTTTTGGATCATAAGTTTTCGCTAAACTTTGCTTATTTGCCAAAATTCGAACCTCCCATTCATACCTTATTACCATTAAATTGATTCTGATAAACTAATACTTTAAATCTATGGTTTAATTATTCATTGTTCATTTTCTCTAAAACAAAAAAACTTTCGTCATAAAGGACGAAAGTTATTCCGCGGTACCACCTTTGTTCCGGCCGATTTAAAAACAACCGACTCTTTATACTCTGTAACGGGAGCACCCGTTGCAACCTAACCATAACGGCTTCAGCTGCAAGGCTCGAAAGCGACCTTCCGCACTGCTAACTCCTGAAAGCCTTTCAGCCGATGAGCTTTCTTCTCTGTAGGATGCCTGGTGCGTACTCCTCTTTCTCACTGCCTTTAATCATGTTTTATTATACTCAAACTATAAGCTTTGTCAACTATTCTTCCCCTTTGGGTTTTCTCCTCTGAAATTCAAAACAGCATATTGGACTAATGCCAAAACAGTACTTATAACTGCTATTATCATTATATGCTTGGCATAAACAAAGTCAAGGACAAGTGTAGTAATAGCAATATAAAACAAAAAGGTAGCCAGCTTTCCATAAATATTTGCCTGTACTACTACTTTGCGATTCTTCAACAGAAACGCTGCCCCTGCTATCATAAGTAATTCTTTTAGGGCAATTATCAGAATAACCCATAATTTAATTATTCCATCTATGAAATAACAACCCAACACTGTAAGCAACATCAACTTATCGGCAAGGGGATCCATTAGCTTCCCCCATTTTGTGATCAGATTATAGCGCCTTGCAATATATCCATCCAGAGCATCCGTCAACCCGGCAATCAGGAAAACGGCAAAAGCCCATATTTTATTATAAGGCATCCCTTTGTTGAAATATAAAAAAGGATAGAGACCTACAAGTAAAAAGCGAACCAAAGTTAAAGCATTTGGTATGTTCACTTACATGCCTCCAGTCTGCATATCCCTTTTAACATATCTTCGATTTTTATGTCTGATAGATATAAGACATCTTTATCTGTGCTCCGGATTTCAGCTATCCAAGTTTTCTTGAATTTAATGGAATCCAACTCCTAACTATATTATACATTAAACATAATTATACATGCACTTTAATGCATGCTTCAATATAATTTATTAATATTCGACTAAAACAGGTGAAAACCTTCCATATTATTAAACTCCTATTCTTTTTAATTCTACATTGATTTACGCCCAACCCCGCAGTCTGACTGCCTCTGCTACCCGTTTGATAGCTATTGTATAAGCAGCATCCCGCATATACAGTTCTTTTTCTGTTGCAAGACTAAATACCCCATGGAATGCTTTTACCATTGTATGTTCTAATTTATTAAGGACTTCTTCTATATCCCAGAAATAATTCATATTGCATTGTACCTGTTCGAAATAACTGCATGTTACTCCGCCTGCATTGCATAAGAAGTCAGGAAGCAGGCTTATTCCACGTTCTTGAATTAAAGGATCACAATCCGGAGTGGTTGGACCGTTTGCTGCTTCACAAATTATTTTTACTTTGGAAGATATATTCTGAAACACAGCAGGAGTAATTTGGTTTTCAAGTGCAGCAGGTATTAAAATATCTACCTCTTGTTTTATCCAATCATCTCCAGGTAAAAGACTATATCCCAGATCCAAGGCCTTTTCCTTGTCTATGCTGCCGAAGGAATCTTTTATCCTGGCTAATTCCTCAATATCGCAACCTGTTTCTTTTTTGAATGTATAGGCCTTGCCTTCCGATGAATTCCAACAGGAAACCGCAATAACCCTGCCGCCTAATCTCGTGTACATACGGGCAGCATATTCTGCAACATTGCCAAAACCCTGTATGCTGGCTGTTGTGGATGATATGGGTATTCCTTTTTCTCGCAGAAACTCTCTTAATACGTAAATAACACCATAACCGGTAGCTTCTTTACGGCCTAAAGAACCACCCATACCTACAGGTTTTCCTGTGATCACTCCAGGATAACTGCCGCCTACGATTGTTTCATATTCGTCAAGCATCCACAGCATATGCTGAGAATTTGTCATTACATCAGGCGCAGGAACATCAATATTAGGCCCTAGTTGATTGTGTATCTGGCGAACGTAGCCTCTGCACAACCTTTCCTGTTCAGAAAGAGAGAGATTCCGAGGATCGCAGATTACACCACCTTTTCCTCCGCCAAGCGGAATATCTACTACTGCACATTTCCATGTCATCCACATGGAAAGTGCTTTGATCGTATCAACGCTTTCCTGTGGGTGGAATCGGATTCCTCCTTTTGCCGGTCCCCTTGCGTCGTTATGCTGAATACGGTAACCATTAAATACTTTCGTCGATCCATCATCCATTTTTACAGGAATAGTGAAATGATATTCACGACTTGGCTGACGAAGCAATTGACGGCTTGCCTGATCTAAATCTAGCTTATCCGCCACGTTGTCAAATTGGAGCTGTGCTGTTTCATAAGGATTGTAAGAGTTTTGTTCCATTAAATCCCCCCACTTACATTGCTTTATATTTATCAATCAACGATACAACATTGCCTTTTGATATTATAATAAATTATACCTCAAATCTACTTTATGTCAACCATTTCCATTGAATAAAAGGGAAGCAAGGGACCAGCTCACCTTGCTTTAATTAGCAAATTCTACACTCTCTTTGTGAAATCTCAAGCGAACTTACCCACCTGTATTGTCTTAACCTTTCTTATACCGGGTTAAAAACTGCTTAGTTCTTTCTTCCTGAGGATTTCCAAACACTTCCTGAGGGGGTCCCTGCTCGACAACCACACCGTCATCCATAAAGATAACCCGATCTGCCACATCTCGGGCAAAGTCCATCTCATGGGTCACGATGATCATGGTGGT
>JAAZHD010000327.1 GCA_012510895.1 Clostridiales bacterium | reverse complement strand
GATTAACCGCCACCTTTCCGCCTATGCTGCTGTCCACCTGTGCCAGCAGGCTGGTGGGTATCTGAATGAAAGGAACCCCCCGCATATAGGTAGATGCCGTAAAACCGGCCAGATCGCCGACTACTCCGCCGCCCAGGGCTGCTATCGAAGAATTTCTGTCGAGATTAGCCTTAAGAGCAACGGTATAGAGATTTTCCGCCTCCTGCAAGGTTTTGGTATCTTCTCCGGGCTTAACAACGGCAGTTGTGACCTCATATTTCAAAGCCTTAAACAACTCTTCAACAGGCTGCCTGTACCAACAGGCAACATTTTCATCGGTAATAAGGAGCAGCTTTTTCTTATGGGGCAGTCCTTTTACCTTCAAAGCATTAAACAAGGCTTCCCAGTTATCATCAATATAAATGGGATATGAACGTTTATCCAACTGAACGGTCAGAGTCTTCAAGCACATCACCATCCTGTTTCTTTATAGATCAGCTGCCGGAATTTCTAAAATTGTAACCTCAGTGCGGGAAAAAGTCAATTCTATCTTTATTTTTGCGCGGAATATGATACAATATATGATACAATAAAACAGGAGAAGAAGGGTAAACAGGATACTTATCGAAATATTATTACAGAAGCGGCAAGGTTTGCAAGGGTATAATGCCATAATTACCATATGGGTTCGATTATATAGCTGGATATCCTTTCTGATTGCCTTGAATACTTGAGCAGCAGTAAAATTGATAATAATGAACGGGGGAATGTTGATGAAAAACTATACTACCGACAAGATTCGCAATATTGCCATTATCGGTCATGGCGGCGAAGGCAAGACAACATTGACTGAAGCTATGTTGTTTAGTGCCAAGGCTATTGATCGTTTTGGAAAAGTCGAAGAGGGAAATACCACAACCGACTATGATCCGGAAGAATTGAAAAGGCATATTTCCATAAGCGCCGCACTTGCTCCGCTTGAATGGAACCAGCATAAGGTAAATATTATAGATGTTCCCGGCTATTTTGATTTCGTTGGTGAAATGGTGAGTACCCTTAGAGTGGCAGACAGCGCCTGCATTGTTATAGGGGCCGTATCCGGGCTTACCGTAGGTGCTGAAAAAGCATGGGATTATTGTCAGGAATACAATACTCCCAGGATCATATTTGTAAACCAGATGGATCGTGAGAATGCCAATTTCCAAAAGGTTGTTGATCAGTTAACCGAGAAGTACGGCACTTCCATAGCTCCATTCCAGGTTCCCATTATGGAAGGGGAAAACTTTATCGGTTATGTGGATCTCATAGCCATGGAAGCCAAGAAGTTCACTGATAAGGGACTGGAAGACATGCCGGTACCGGATTCCATGAGTGACGTAATAGAACCTATCCGCACCATGCTGGTGGAAGCAGCTGCTGAGACCAGCGAAGAACTGATGGAAAAATACTTTGAAGGAGAAGAATTGACAGCGGACGAAATTCGCACCGCAATACGGGAGGGCGTTGTCAGCGGGGATATCGTACCGGTTATGTGCGGTTCAGCTGCCAACAACCGGGGAATATCCACCTTATTGGATACAATTGTGGATTACCTGCCTGCTCCCAACGAGCATGGAAAAATTACAGGCGTAAATCCAAAGACAGATGAGACTGTTGAAAGAACCTGTTCCCCGTCCGAACCATTCTCTGCCTTGGTATTTAAGACAGTGGTTGACCCCTTTGTCGGAAAACTTTCCATATTTAAAGTATTATCCGGCGAATTGACTACCGATGTTAATCTTTATAACGCCAACAAGGAAAGGGCAGACAAGACAAATAACATTTACTACCTGCGCGGCAAGATACAGATAAGCACAGATAAAATTACAGCAGGGGATATTGGAGCTGTTTCCAAATTGCAGCATACTATGACCGGAGATACCCTATGTGATGCATCCAGCCCCATCCTGTATGAAGGCATTAATTTCCCCAAACCTTCCATATCCTTAGCAGTTACGGTTGAAAAAGAAGGGGAAGAAGAAAAGGCATTTGGCGGACTGAATCGTCTGACAGAAGAAGATCCTACATTTGCCGTAGAGAAGAACCAGGAAACAGGCGAGATGCTGATATCCGGTATAGGCGAAATGCATATGGAAATTATATCCAAACGCTTGCAGAATAAATTCGGCGTAAGCGTAAACTTTGCAGAGCCAAAGATTCCATACAGAGAAACCATCCGCAAATCCATAAAGGCAGAAGGAAGACATAAAAAACAAAGCGGCGGTCATGGGCAGTACGGCCATGTCTGGATAGAATTTGAGCCCCTTACGGACACCGAGAAAGAATTTGAATTCGTTGACAAGATTGTAGGCGGTGTCGTTCCGAGGCAGTTTATACCTGCAGTTGAAAGAGGATTGCGGGATTCATTGGTAAACGGTGTCTTGGCCGGATATCCCATGGTCGGCATCAAAGCTACCCTTTATGACGGTTCTTATCACAGCGTAGACTCTTCTGAAATAGCTTTCCGCGTTGCAGCTTCCCTGGCATACAGAAAGCTTGAAGAAGCCGATCCGGTTCTTCTTGAACCCATAATGAAAGCAGAAGTAATAGTTCCCGATGAGTATATGGGAGATATCATCGGCGACCTTAACAAGCGCCGCGGAAGAATTCTGGGCATGGATCCCCTGGGCAACGGGCTTCAGAAGGTAACAGCAGAAGTGCCCCAGGCAGAAATGGCTAAATACGCTACGGATCTTCGTTCAATGACCCAGGCAAGAGGAAGCTTTACCCTGGAATTCGTCAGATATGAAGAGGTGCCGGCAAATATAGCAACTAAGGTTATAGAACAGGCTAAAAAGGATGCTGAATAATAACTAAGGTGAGCAGACATTCATGTCTCTCATTGAGAGGGCCGATTGTCGGCTCTCTTTGTTTAAAGCTTTTTTGTTAGTCTGCTTTTATTAAGGGTAGATATATATAGGCAACCTTTATTGTAAAGGAGAGTATATTATACATGTATCGGTTTACAAATGGCAGAGCCTATCTGGATGGAAAATGGAAAACGGGTTACGACATTTTGGTGGATAATGACAGGATTTTAGATATAAAGCCTGAGGGCACTTATAAGGACGGTCAGATTATTGATGTTCAGGGAGCTTATATCACCCCTGGATTTATTGATGTTCACATTCACGGTTCCAATGGATCTGATGTGATGGATGACGATAAATCATCCCTGGAAAACATCTCAAATTTTCTGGCATCCCACGGAACCACCTCCTGGCTGGCTACAACCATGACCGTAAGCAGGGATGCAATACGCAGAAGTCTGAAAACAGTAGCCGATTATATGAAGGAAGACCATAAGGGAGCACAGATTCTTGGTGTGCATCTGGAAGGTCCTTTCATAAGCCCCCTGGCCAAGGGAGCCCATGCTGAGGAGCACATTAAGCTTCCTTCAATTGAAAATTTCGAAGCCATAGCCTCAGGAATTCCTGACATAATCCGTCTTGTTACTATGGCGCCGGAGCAGGAAGGTGCACTGGAGCTGATACAATACTTAAAGGACAGAAATATTACCCCCTCCTTAGGCCATACTAGGGCCTCCTACCAACAGTGCATAGATGCAATAAATGCCGGAATGAACCATATATGTCACTTTTATAATGTTATGACTCCGCTGAACCACCGCCAGCCCGGCGCTGTAGGAGCCATACTGGACAGCGACTCGGCAACCATAGAATTAATAGCGGATCTGGTACATATCCATCCGGCTGCCCTGAGGCTGGCTGTTAAGAGCAAAGGCCGCGACAAGGTGGTTTTGATAACCGATGCCATGTCTGCTGCCGGCCTGGAGGATGGAGATTATGAACTGGGCGGCATACCTGTACATGTGCGAAACGGTGAGGCCCGCCAGGAAGACGGTACCTTGGCCGGAAGCACTCTGAGTCAGGATCAGGCTCTCAGGAATATGGTTAAGATAGGTATACCGTCTGAAGATGTCATAGCTATGCTGACGCAGACCCCTGCCCGGGAAATCGGAGCCGACAGGGTCAAAGGCAGGTTGGCAGCCGGCTATGATGCGGATATAAATATATTAAGTGATGATTTTGAGGTACTAGCAACCTACATCAAAGGCAAACCGGCATATTCCAAAGATTTAGGAAAGAATGGAAATGGAATCGGAATCATGTAAGAAATTGATAGAGCTAATTTGCAGCAGGCTCATATTCTGAGCCTGTTTTTCCATGCCCAAAAACCGGGAGAAAACCCGGTCTGTGGAAGGATGTGATAATGATTAAAGAAAGAATACTTGGTATATTGCTTAAAAACAAAGAGACCTTTATATCCGGCGAGGAAATCAGCCATAAGCTGGGAGTGAGCCGAACAGCAGTATGGAAATCAATAGGAAAGCTTAGGGATGAGGGATTTGAGGTGGAATCCGTGCCCAATAAGGGATACCGCCTGATTAAACCGCCGGATTTACTAATCCCTGCTGTAGTGAAAAATGCTTTAAGAACCAGGCAGTTCGGGCAGATAATAGAATACTGCCATTCCATTGATTCCACCAATACCCGTGCCAAGGAGCTGGCACAGGAAGGGGCAGCCAACGGCGCCTTAGTCATAGCGGAGGAACAGCTGAAGGGAAAAGGACGCCTGGGGCGCTCATGGGAATCTCCTGCCGGCCTGGGAATCTGGATGTCCCTCATCGCCAGACCGTCATTCCCGCCCCAATATGCCCCGCGCATGACAGTTCTTGCGGGTCTGGCAGTAAAAGAAGCCATTCACCGGGTTTTGGGCCTTAAGGCTGAAATTAAATGGCCCAATGATATTATTCTGAATGCCAGAAAGGTCTGCGGCATACTGACGGAAATGCAGGCCGACCCGGACAGAATTGAATATGTGGTAACAGGAATAGGGGTGAATGTTAATACGCCGGAGGAAGTTTTTCCTGAGGAACTGCGGGGCTCAGCAACTTCACTTATTATAGAGACCGGCAATGAAAACCCCGACCGAAAAATAGACAGGTGCCGGCTTTTGGCAGAGATAATCTCAGTATTTGAAGAGCTGTACGATTCCTGGGTGGAGGGGGGAGATTTTTCTGCCCTTATGCAAGATTATAAAGAGAGCTGTGTTACCCTGGGGCGGCAGGTTCGGGTGACAGGCATTGATGAAACATTCCTTGGTACTGCAGTTGACCTGACGGAAGACTGCCGGCTGGTGGTGCAGCTGCCGGACGGCACAAGGAAGACGGTTTATTCAGGAGATGTTTCCGTCCGCGGTATTGCAGGGTATGTGTAAACCAATCCCGGCAGGAAAATTAAAAATGTGGGAAAAAAGCAGGAAATGAAAAGAATCTCACTTATTTGGCAGTATAAATGGCGAAGATTCCATCATGTAAGGCTATAAGCCCGATTATGACGGAATTTATAAACTGAACTGCATTGCTTTTCCGGTTGAACTCATTTAAGATTAAGTGGGTTATAAGGGGTGGGTTTGGATGAGGCAGGTTTAATAAAGTAAGAAACCAGGCAAAAAAGCAAACGGGGGTTTTGTTTTGGATATTTTAAAGAGGATATTTAACTATAGTGCAAGGTATAGAAAGCAGTTTGTTTTTGCTATTATTTTGGTGATGATGCTCATAGGCATCAATCTGGTTACTCCTCTTATTTCTCGGGTTATAGTTGATGATGTAGTCAAAGGCGGTCAGAGGGAATTATTGCCCTTGCTTATGGCCGCATTGCTTATGGCATCTCTTGTAAGAAGTGCCACCGTGTATTTACGGGGCCTGCTTCTTGAGAATTATTCACAGAACTGTTTATATGATCTGAGAAATGATATGTACACACATCTTCAGCATTTGCCCTTTTCCTTTTATGATGATAATCGCATTGGCGAGCTTATGTCCCGAATGACAGGCGATCTGGAAGGAATCCGAATGTTTCTGGCATCAGGAATACCGGTACTTCTGGAGAACGCCATTTACTTTTTCGGGACAGTTATTATTTTGCTTAATCTTAATGCAAAACTGGCTGTAGTAACCATGATTATCATCCCTTCTATCGCATATCTCGCTTTCTTGTACAATAAGGTTATCCGGCCCAAGTACAGTGAGATAAGAGAGCAGCATGCTGCACTCAATACCGCTGCCCAGGAGAATATTGCCGGAGTCAGGGTAGTAAAGGCTTTTGCCAGGGAAGATCATGAGATTAGAAAATTCGAGGTTGAAAACAGGAAAAATCAGGATCTGAATATTGAGGCAAGTCGCATATCCAGCCGGTTCTTCCCCTTGATGGACTTTATTACCAGCATCTGCCTTGTAATATTGGTTTATGTAGGAGGACGCATGGTTGGCAGAGGCGAGATTACTGTAGGTACTGTAGTTGCATTTAACGGGTATTTATGGATGCTTATCATGCCCATGAGGATGCTGGGCTGGATAGTCAATATGATGACTCAGGCCATTACCTCAGGGAAGCGGGTATTCGACATCCTGGATACAGGATCTTCCATTAAGGAAAAGGAAAACCCGTATGATCCTGAGCATTTTCGCGGAGAGGTAACTTTTGAGAATGTCTCATTCAGATTCAGGCGGCAGATGGTACTGGAGGATATAAGTTTTCATGCCCCGACAGGAAGCACCATTGCCATCATGGGTGCTACCGGAACAGGCAAGACTTCCATTATTAATCTGATAGCCAGGTTTTACGACCGGGTTTCCGGAACCATCTGCATCGACGGTGTAGATGTAAAAGATTGGAAGCTGAGCCGATTACGCTCCGAGATAGGCTTTATAATGCAGGAAACATTTCTTTTCTCAGATACTATTGAAGGGAATATCCGGTTCGGGAAGCCGGATGCAACCTGGGAAGAAGTTGTGGAAGCGGCAAAGATTGCAGATGCTCATGATTTCATAATGGAGATGCCGGAAGGATACAACACCATTATAGGAGAGAGGGGCACCGGTTTATCCGGCGGGCAGAAGCAGAGAATTGCCATTGCTCGTGCTGTCATTAAAAACCCTGCTATACTGATTATGGATGACTGTACTTCCGCTGTTGACATGGAAACTGAGCATAAGATTCAACAGGCACTGGATAAGGTGCGCAGGAACCGAACTACCTTCATCATTGCCCATAGGGTTTCTTCAGTGCGCAAAGCTGATGAGATCTTGATTCTTGATGGAGGCCGCATAGTGGAAAGAGGAAACCATGAAGAACTGATGGCCCTTAAGGGAAGGTATTATGAAATGGTAAAACAGCAGTATAAGGATCTTGATACTTTGGATTGGCGGGAAATGGGCACTAATGAATCCGTCAAAGAGCATGTTAAGCAGAAAGAGAAGGTGGTTTAAATGCTGCGCAGCAGAATAACCGATGACGAAGTACTGGAAAAACCGTTTAATAAGGAACAGCTTAAGCGTCTGCTTGCATACTTGAAGCCGTACCGCGGAAAGGTAATTGTGACGGTCATATTATTGTTTGTAGCGGCCTTTCTTGGATTGCTGGGTCCCTATATTCTTCAAATTGCCATTGACAATTACATGGAGCAGGCAGAT
>JAAZHD010000326.1 GCA_012510895.1 Clostridiales bacterium | reverse complement strand
CAAGGAGGCAACGATAATTCTCTCAATCTAATAAGACAATTATCTCCTGACAGATAGAAGATGTAAAGAATAAGGTTTATAGGTTTTCCTAATAAATAACCTAAACACATTATACAAGGAGAAAATTTGCTTAAAAGTTCTTATAGAATAAGGCTCAAAATGGGTAATGAAATACTATTTTTAAAGCCGAATGTCAATAGCGGATTTAAATTGACCCATTTTCAACGGTTTTAAATTGACCCACCCTAGCTTTTTTTAAATTTAAGCATTATTATGTGGGTTACCATACAATCCGGTCTTTAACCTGTCCTTTAAGCGATAGCTGTTGCCCCTTATGTTGATTATGTGGGCATGGTGTAATAGTCTATCCAAAACTGCAGTAGCAAGTACAGGGTCTCCCATGAGTTCCCCCCATTCTCCAAAGCCTTTGTTGCTGGTAAGTATTATGCTCCCCTTTTCATAACGGGCACTTATTAGCTGGAAAAAGAGGTTTGAACCAATGCCGTCAAGGGGGAGATAGCCTACTTCGTCGATTACAAGGAGCTTGGGCCTAGTGTAGATCCTCATTCGCCTTTCCAGCCGGCTTTCTTTATAGGCCTTTTTGAGGTCCTCAATGAGCCTAGAAAGACTCGTGAAGTAGACTGATATACCACAAGATAGGGCTTATATAGCAAGAGCCACGGCAAGGTGCGTCTTCCCTACTCCGGGCGGGCCAAGAAATATTACGTTTTCTGCCCGGTGGACAAAGGCCATTGTGGCAAGCTCTTTTATCAGTTTTTCATCGATGCTGGGCTGGAAGGTAAAGTCAAATTCGGTTAAAGTCTTCCGGTATGGAAGCCGGGCAAGTTTTGACCTTACCTCGATATTCCGCCTTTGCTTTTCAGTAAGTTCAGTCTCGAGCAGGTCATTTAAGAATTCAAGATACGTGCTGTTTTGGTGTTGAGCTCTTTCAAGGAGGGCGGCGAGGAAAGATGCTGCGTTTAAAAGCCCCAGTTCTTCAAGGTGGGACCGAGCTTTTTCAAGGTCTATCATACTGTGCCCACCTCCAGGAGGCTTTCGTAAACCCCAAGAGGACGCTTCTCTACTTCCAGGGAAGATAACTTGATAGCCTTCGGTCTAGGATAGAACATGCCCTCGGCTTCTTTTAGACCCTTATACTGGTCTTTGAGGAAAACGGTGGTCCTGGAGCGATAATGTTTTTCGTGGGTTGCTATTACCTTCCCATCATAGAGGATTTCGATTTTGCCGTTTTTGTCCCTTACAACCACCTCTTTTCCGCTATATTGCCAGGGAACGCCGTATCTTACGCCGTTAAAGCTCAAGAGGCCGTCTTTGTGGACTTTCCTTACTTCTTCAAGGAATTTTTGGTATCTGTCAGAGGCAGGGAGAGGTTTGAGGTTTTCTTCCTTCAGGCGGTCAATAGGCCTTTCCCCGGTGGTACCGTGAATCCTCCTGTTTTTCTTTTCGCACCACACTATTGCCTGATGGTTTAAGTCACCGTAGTCTATGAACTTCCTACCCGGCAGGAAGGTGCTTTTGACAAAGTCTATTCCGCTTTCTACTTAGCCTTTGGTCTGTGGACGCCGTGCTCTGCACACTTTAGGGGTAAATCCAAGGGTTACAGCCAGGTCTTCAAAGATGGAGTTCCATATGGGCTTTCTGTTTTCTCCGGTGCCAAGTATTACGGTCTTCATTCTGTCGGTAAGGACTATGTCGGTTACTCCGCCGAAGTATTCAAACCCGTGGATCAGGCAGCGGATGAAGGTATGTATGTCGCAGCGGTTTGTGAATTCTACGTATATAGCTCTGGAGTAACCCAATTACCATGACGAAGACGTAAAGCTTACGTATTTCGCCGGTTTCCTCGTCAATGTAGGTGTATTCGCCCCAGTCGACCTGGGCCTGTTGGCCGGGCTTGGTTTCGTAGCGGCATACGGCAGGAACCTGTTTTGGGGGTCTAAATTGTCTTACATAGTCCCTTAAGATAGTGCGGCCGCCGGTATAGCCTTCTTCTTTGATTCTTTCGTAGATGACTTCGCAATTGAATATACCAAGATTTATGATCTCTTGAATGGTATCTTTGTATGGATCGAGCTTTGATCCTCTTTTGGGATGCGGCTTCCTTTCGAGAATGCACTCTGCCCTGAGGTATTTTCTTACCGTATTCCTTGAACGGCCTGTTTCTCGTGCAATTGCACGAATGCTCTTGCCCATTGCTTTTAATTCGTGTAACATGATAATAGAACCACTCCCTAGCACTTATTTCCCTCCGATCTTTTGGCTGGTATCAGAGGGATATTTCGCCAGGGGGTGGGTCAATTCCTTTTCGTTGCTCCTGGGTCAATTATACACCGGCGGTGACAATAAATGGCCTGCAACGCATAAAAAGAAATCTAATAATCCTTATTTTCCTTATGATTACAACTACAAGCAGAAAAGGAATCTGTTGAAAATCTGGATAAGAAAGGAATCTTGCCTAGATATGAAGAATTATATAATTGGAATTATTAAGAATGTAAATGTGGATACGGTTTCAGGAACATTCTTAAATTACTCTATGTTACACTAAAGTTTAAGGAAGATTTGAAGCTAAAAAATTAGAAGAGATTATTTTATCAGTTTAAATTATCTAGTGTCGATACAATAAAAGAAATACAACTTTTAGTAAGTTAGTCATAATGGAGAGGAGATCAATATGGGTAAGTCAAATAGCAAATCAAGTCAACCTATAATATTTCAAAAGATAAAGGAGATGAATATTGATTCTTCTTTTAAAGAAATATTAACAAATGACATTGATTTAGATGAGAGGAATAATAAGGGACAAACACCATTGATATATGCTGCTCAAATAGGTAATTTACAGGCAGTTAAAATGCTAATTGATAGTGGTAAAGTTGATATCGATGCAAGGGATAATGAAGGCAATAATGCTCTTATGGCAGCTAGTGAAAATGGACATGTTGAAATAGTGAAAATGTTAATTAATAGGGATATTGAAATTGATGCGAGAAATTCAAATAATGAAACTGCTCTTATTTTAGCGGTCAAAAAAGGGAAAATAGAAGTTATTAAAAAATTATTGGAAGCAGGAGCCAAAGTAAATATTAGGGATTCTAACCAATTGCCTTTACTTACATTAGCGGTTATAAATGGTTTTATTGAAATAGTTGAGATGTTATTGGGATATGGAGCAGATGTTAATTTAAGAGATGATAGAAATGAAACTCCATTGTTTAAAGCGGTAAGAAAAGGCAGTTTGCCTATGGTAGAGACATTGATTAACAAAGGTGCAGATTTATTTATAAAAAATAATGAAGGAGAAAGTTTAATAGAAATAGCAATAAAAAATAAGAATAAAGAAACAGTAAAATTGTTGCTAGATTACTTTGATAATGAGCAATTGGAGAATATAAACTATGAAAAAATATTATTTGAAGCTATTGAAAATGATATGATTGAGATTTTTGATATAATTGTAAGT
>JAAZHD010000325.1 GCA_012510895.1 Clostridiales bacterium | reverse complement strand
TAATACACCTGCTGTACTTCTTGCAATATTCAGACTGATACTTACAGTTATTCTTATTATTAAAAATGTCAGAGGTGCAATCCTGATCGGTATTATAATTACTGCAATACTGGGTATTCCATTTGGTGTTACCAAGTTAGGTGAGACTGTCAGCTTTGGTGAAGCAATTTCCCAATTACCTCAAACCTTCCTGGCTGCTTTTGGAAACCCGGGACTGTTGTCCTTGTTCTCTGATGCCAGCAAGATACCGTTGGTACTTATAACTATTTTCTCCTTCAGCTTATCTGATACCTTTGATACAATAGGAACATTTATAGGAACCGGTCGTCAAAGTGGAATATTCAGCGACAAGGATATCACAGCTATGGAAGAAAGCACTGGGTTTAAATACAAGATGGACAAAGCCTTATTTGCGGATGCCATAGTAACTTCTGTAGGTGCTGTCTTCGGAACTTCCAACACAACTACTTATGTGGAAAGTGCAGCGGGGATTGGAGTTGGCGGTCGTACTGGCCTGACCAGTGTGGTTGTAGCTATTCTGTTTGCAATTAGTGCATTCTTTGCACCTGTAATCAGCGCGATTCCCGGTGCAGCTACTGCTCCTGCACTAATCATTGTTGGTGTTATGATGCTTTCCTCTTTCAAGGAAATCAACTGGACAGACTTTTCAGATGCGGTACCGGCCTTCTTCGCAGGAATCTTTATGGCATTGGTATATAGTATCTCCTACGGTATAGCAGCCGGATTTATCTTCTATTGCATAGTAAAACTGGTTAAAAGGGAAGTCAAAGACATTAATCCGGTTCTTTGGGTATCGACAATATTATTCATATTAAACTTTATACTAATGTCCTTAATTTAGGTTCTTCTAACAATATTTAATGAGAAAGATATAAAACGCTATCTTCCGATGAATTCGGAGGATAGCGTTTTTTGTGCTGTGTAATCTAACAAAAAATTTCAACTTGTTGACTTACAGGTTAAAAGCTTTCATTATGGCCTCTACAGCCGATTTTTCTTCCTGTCTGTCAATTACCATTGAAACTTTGGTTTCGGAAGTGGTAATAAGCTTAATAGAAATATTTTGACTGGCCAGTGCCTGGAAAATACGTGCTGCAATTCCGGATTGCCGTTCCATGCCCAAACCTTCCACGGCTACCTGTGTAATAGCTTCATAAACCTGAGTTTGAATATCCGGATATCGGTTTTCAAAATTTTTCACCAGTTTAACTGCTGTTTCCAGGCTTGCCGCAGGCAGGGTAAAGGATAGATTGATCTTCTCCTGTATCGGTGCAGTCTGACTGATCATGTCAATAATTATTCCCTTTTCCGACAGGGAATGAAAAAGCTCAGAAAGTATATCCGGTTTATTGGGAAGATAATTGACGGAGATCATTCCTTGTTCATTATCCGTGTAGATATTGGTAACAGCGCTTTGAGCAAGCAGTGCGTCAGCCATAGTGTACAGACCGTTCTTTTTTCCAGCCATAAACTTAACTGCAGTCAATGCACCCAGGGCAAAGATTCTCCTGGACTGGGCAATGTGGGTTATTTCAAGTATTTCATCCTGACCTGCAAAATGAACAGTGTGTTCTCCGGCAATAGTGCCTCCTCTGATGGCATGGATGCCGATTTCATTTTTTGAACGCCTGTCCGTTTTTGAGTGTCTGCCATAAGTATAATGCTTGGAATTCAGGAACACCTCATTGACAGCGTCTGCCAGGGCTAATGCGGTGCCGCTTGGGGCATCGATTTTTTGATTATGATGCTTTTCGATTATCTCTATGTCAAAGTTATCGCCAAATACGGATGCGGCTTTCTGTATTAACTCATACATCAGATTAATGCCTATCGACATATTGGCTGCTCTGAATATTGCAGTTTTTTCCGATTGTTTTTCAATTGCTTCTAGATCCTCAGGAGAATACCCGGTGGTAGCAATGACTAAAGGGACAGATGTCTTCCGAACATATTCAAGTAAGGAGGGCAGTGCATTTGGAATGGAAAAATCCAATAAGACATCTGCCCTCTCTTTAACACGAGAAAGATCATCATATACCGGAAATGAATTATTGAGAGATTCAGGAAATCGGTCTACACCTGCCACAATTTCTATATCCTTATCTTCTTCTACAGCGGATACTACCGCCCGTCCCATCTTGCCATTACAGCCATGCAGAATCAATTTTATCATTAGTGAGATTCACTCCAATCTAATAGTCAGCTTAATTACCAGCTTATGTTATTATATCAGGCCGTAGTCTTTCATGGCTTGTTTCAGGAGATCAAGATTTTTATCTTCCAGTTCATACAATGGCAGACGCAGAGGACCCATATCAAAACCCATCAAATTCATGGCTGTTTTAACCGGAATGGGGTTTACTTCACAAAAGAGCGCTTTTATCAAAGGCATTAGTTTTAACTGCAGCTTCAAGCTTGTTTCCAGGTCGCCTTCCAGAAATGATGCTACCATATCATGGGTATCTTTGGGAGCGATATTGGCAACTACAGATATAACACCCTTTCCGCCTGCAGCAAGCAGGGGTACAACCATATCATCATTTCCGGAATATATATCTACTTTATCTCCACAGGTGCGGAACATTTCCATAACCTGAACAATATCACCACTAGACTCTTTGATGGCACGAATATTTTTAATCTTTGCCAGTTCCTGAAGGGCACCAGGAGTGATATTATATC
>JAAZHD010000324.1 GCA_012510895.1 Clostridiales bacterium | reverse complement strand
GCAATATCATCGAATATTTTAATTTTTGGATTTTTAAAACTGTATGATAGTTTTTCCTGTAAAGAACAGCTTAAAACTTTATCATCGGCAGAACCAATAATATAACCCGGACATTCAACATTTTCAGCATATTCCGCAGTGCGTATATTATTTGAAATAAATACCTTTAGTGGCCCCCAGAATACGGGAATGATTTTATTATATAAATCCGAAATGTCTCTGTATCCTGCAGCGATAACCAAAGAGTGACATTCCCTGACACTTGCCAGATATGTTGCGATTCCTGCTCCGTAACTATGTCCAATTATTATGATCTCACTATCGGGATATTGATTCCTTGCCCATTCATATAAATCTTCCGCGGATTGTTTCATCGTTTTTAAGTTCATTTTACCGCTGCTATCCTGGGTTCCGTAATAATCTACTGAAATAAACGGGTAATCAAATTTAGAGGAATATTTGCCAACAGAGTTGTATGCAATATAATTAGAACCGCCAAAAAACAATATAACCTTACTGCTATTTTTCGAATCAAGGTTATTGCCATAACCGGTTAATGTTTCATTAAACTGAATGAATTGCGGAGTACAGGAAATGTCTGTCATCTTTTTTGCGTTCTTATAAAATGAATAGCTTATTGTTTGCATAATGAAATTGCATCCAAACCCCACTATTAAGAACCACATTATGATCTTTAATAAAATCCTGATTATATCCATATTTTTCTCCATTTTGTATTCCATCATATTTCCATTATCAGATAGACACGATTATTTCAAGTCTTGTTTAAATAATACATGTACCCTGCACTTCAGTTAAACGAACAAAAAGATTTAAAGTCTTATGAACAACCATTATTTCTTTACTATTGCTATGCTGAAGCCATCCCAACCTTTAAGACCAACTGTTTGAATCGCAGTTGCACTTAACAAGGGGTTTTCCGCCATAGCGGATATGAACTTCCTTACGCCTTGAACACTGTCGTCCTCAGAATCAGGATTGCATACTTCACCGTCTCTAACTACATTATCGCCAATTATTATTCCGCCGGGCTTTACAAGTTCGATCGCAAGTTCGAGATATTTGGGATTATTAGGCTTATCCGCATCAATAAAAATAAGATCAAAGGGTTCAACTTTATTTTCAACTAATTTTCGGGCAGATTCAAGAGCCGGCCCTTCGATTAATTGAACAATATGGGCTACTTTTGCTTTTATAAAGTTTTCCCGGGCTATTTCCGCACATTTTTTATTTACCTCAAGTGTAACTACTTGCCCATTATCGCCAACAGCACGTGCAAACCATATTGTACTGTATCCGGCCATTGTTCCAAATTCGAGAACCCGTTTTGCATTTATCATTTCAGCCAGAATAGAAAGAAACTTTCCTTGATTTGGGGCCACTTCATGTGCAGGCAATCCATTTCTCTTAGCACTATTTTTCACATCAAGAAGAATCTCATCTTCTTTTACAAGGTGGTCAATGAAGTATTGGTCAACGTTTTTCCACTTTTCATCAGCCTTATACATTTAAATTCCTCCTTACGAATTGTATCATTTATCAATTATCATTCAAGCATCATATAGGATATATCAGCATTCTCTATTGTTAGTCTCTTTGCATCCATCCTGTCTCCTAAACAGGAAATCAAAAAACAAGTTTTCTTCATTTGTATTATCGGTACCTTCAACGTAAGCATCTACATCTCTGCATTG
>JAAZHD010000323.1 GCA_012510895.1 Clostridiales bacterium | reverse complement strand
GACACTATTTCGCTCTTTGAACCCATATACCATGATGGGGGGGATGCCATTTTTGTAATGGATCAGATAAAGGATGAAAAGAATCAGGACGATGCCTGGCTTGAAGGGCTGGCCATAAAGGAAGCCATGAAAAAATTAAACGACAGAGAAAAACTCATTCTGACCATGCGCTTCTTTGACGGCCGGACCCAGATGGAGGTTGCCGAAGAGATCGGCATCTCCCAGGCCCAGGTATCAAGACTGGAAAAGACTGCATTATCTCATATGAGAAAATATATCTGATATTCTTCACAGTCTTCACCAAGTTCCTCACACCGCAAAAAGCTGTCTCTTAAACGAGACGGCTTTTTGTTTGCATCTTTTCTGTCATCTTTCTTTGGCTTTTATAATAGGATAAAGGGAAGAGATGTTTAAATGAGGTGGTTTCATGCCAAAATCATCGGATTTCAGAACCAAGGAAGTTATAAATGTCCGGGACGGAAGACGGCTGGGCAATATTATTGATATGGAATTTGATTTGTATGAAGGAAGAATTACCGCCATTGTGGTTCCCGGGGCCAGCCGTTTTTTCGGTCTTCTGAGGGAGGAAGATGATATAGTAATACCCTGGACCCAGATAAAGAAAATCGGTGACGATGTAATACTGGTTGATGTGGAGCTTAAAGATTACAGCAGCAGGTAAGAACCCGGAACTTTAGCTGCTAAAAATGTGGACGAGTGCCGGCAAACATAATATAATTATGCTATACAAAGTTTGGAAGGAGCCTTGACAAAAGATGAGGTGCCCATTTTGCAGTTATATGGACAGCAGGGTTCTGGATTCCCGGCCTACTGAGGAAGGTTATTCCATAAGGCGCAGAAGGGAATGCATTAAATGCGAAAAAAGATTTACAACCTACGAGAAAATCGAATACATGCCCCTTCTGGTGGTCAAAAAAGACGGCCGAAGAGAGGAGTTTGACAGCAATAAAATCCTGTCCGGGATGCTTCGGGCCTGCGAAAAACGGCCCATACCCATCCAGGATTTGGAGGAGATTGTGCGAGATATAGAAAAACAGCTTTACAATTCCCTGGAGAGGGAAGTGACCAGCCAGCAGATAGGTGAAATGGTCATGGAAAGGCTGCGGGTTCTGGATGAAGTGGCTTATGTGCGCTTTGCCTCCGTCTACCGCCAGTTCAAGGACATCAACACCTTTATGGAGGAATTAAACAAACTTTTAAAAAATGGTGAATAAATAAGAATATGAGTTAACCGGTTTTTATCAAAATCCCAAAACCGGTTTTTTTATTTTAAAAGCTTTTTTAAATTACTATCCTGCCTGCAATGAATAAAAATTGATATTTCACGAGCATTTGCGGGAACGATTAACATTCTTTATTTTTTTTATTCTTAAGTAAGTTAGTAATATTTTGACAACTCCTCAAAAAGCATACAAGTATATTTGCAAGGGCATGCTAATTCCGAAGAATTTCATTGAAAAAAGAGGTGAAAAACATGCCCATAGGATTAACACTCCTTGCCGCAGCCAGCATCCTGGTCCTGTTCGGAGTAGGGCACCAGGTTCTGGATAGAATGCGGTTAAGCGATAAAACAGCACTGCTTTTCATGGCAGCAATATTTGTGGGAGGCATAATTCCCGATATAGCCATAGGCGACCGGTTCTTTATCAATCTGGGAGGAGCGGTAATTCCCTTCATACTGATTGTATACCTGTTTGTAAAGGCAGGAACGGCCAGGGAAAGAGCCAGGTCCATCTGGGCTTCCCTCATTACCGCTGCCGCAGTTTACTTTGCGGGCAGACTCATGCCGGCAGAGCCCAAAGCCATGCCCTTTGATCCCAACTATGTCTATGGTATTCTGGCCGGTATCACAGCCTATTTATTCGGCCGTTCCCGGAGAGCATCCTTTATTGCGGGTATTATGGGTGTTATTCTGGCTGATCTTGCCGTTGCCGTGGAAAACACCTTCCGAGGGGTTACCGCCCCTGTAAGGCTGGGTTCAGCCGGAGCGGTGGATATTGTGGTTCTCTCCGGCTTTATTGCAGTATTACTGGCGGAAGTGATAGGGGAAATACGGGAAAAGCTGCAGGGCGGCACGGACAAAAAGCATATGCGTTTTGACAATGGAGAGTTTGTTACGGAAGCAGCCGAGGAACATGAAATAAACCTGGAGGATTATCAAAAAGAGGAAGCCGTGGAGCAGGAAGAGGAAAATCAGGCAGAGGAGAATCAGGAAGAAGAAAACCAGGAAGAAGAGGGAAACATGCAGGAACTTCCCAGCCCTTTTGACAGATCAACTTTGGAAGGGGAGGGAGATAATCAATGAAAAAAACAGCTAAAGGATTATTTGCATTTGTACTGATACTTGTTCTTATATCCGGCACTGCCATGGCAGATGATTGGTTTGAGCCTCAGCCGGGATACTATACCTTGCTGGACGAAAATGGGGAAGAGCTGACTGTTATGGCCCGGGAGATCTCAACAGGGGATGAGTATATCAGCACTGATAACAAGCACTATATCGTTACTAAAGTGGATAAGAAAAAAAGACAGGCCTTTACCCGCCTTGAAGGACAGATAACCCTGCCGCCCTTATCCTTAGGCCCGGAACCCGCAGTGGAAGCAGCCCAGGTGGAGGATGGCAGCATTATCATCTACTGCACCCATAATGCTGAATCCTATGTCCCCACGGAAGGCGCAGAGAGCATAAGCTTTAACCAGGGCAACGGCGGCATTAACGATGTGGCCAAGACCTTTGCCCAAAAGCTTGAAGAAAGGGGCATAAGGTCGGTATTCGGAGAAGAAAACCATGAGCCCCATGATGCCGGCGCCTACAGGCGGTCAAGGCAGACTGCGGTCAGACTGATCAGGGAAAACATGCCGGTTCAGGCGGTCTTTGATGTTCACAGGGACGCTGTTCCCAAGAGCCACTACGAAACGGAAGTGGAAGGGCAGCGCATGGCAAAAGTTCGTATTGTACTTGGAAGAAGGAATCAGAACCGTCAGGTCAATGAAGAGTTTGCCAAAAAAATCAAGGCAGTGGCTGACAAACATTTCCCGGGCCTGTTAAAGGATATTTTTATCGGAAAAGGCTCATATAATCAGGAATTATCCCCCAGATCCCTGCTGCTTGAGATTGGCACCGCAGAGAACACCCGGGAGGAGGCCGAAAGATCTGCAGGCTATATGGCCGAGGTAATTTCCCGGGCTTTCTACGGAGGCGGAAAGCAGGATAAGGATAAGGAAGGCGGAAGAGATGAAAGAGAGGAAGGAAAAGCTCGAAAGGACAAAGAAGGCAGGGATGGCAGAGAAGACACTGATGAAGACGGCTGGGATTTCCGGGACGATGAAGCTGATGAGGATGATCCTGTAAAGCCCATAAGCCGTGAGGATGATTCGGAAAACAAGGCAGGCGGCAGAGGTGTCATATGGCTGGTTGTACTGGTGCTTATAGCCGCCGGAGGCTTTCTCTTCATCAGCATGGGAGGCAGAGAGCTGGCTTCCAAATTCAAAGGGAATAAGAAGGAATAGCCGACTGAATATCTTACAGGGAGGTTTTTGGTGAGCATAATATATTACAGCTTCTGGGGAACCTATGCTGCCTATACCATGGCAGCCCTCCGAATCGGGCTTTACTCAGATAAAAACCTTCCTACGGAAGAACAAATAAGTGCCCAGTACCTGCTTTGCCGGCGGTTTGCAGACCAGCCGGGAAATCTTATATATGTAGGCCTGGACAGCCAATACCGTGAGGTGTACAGCCTGGGCTGCAACCGCCATGGAGGCATGATTGTCCGGGCCCTTTGCGGCATGAACAAAATTTTTGGCATAGACTCCCTTCAGATGATTTCAGCTGAAAGCCTGGAGGGAGATCTGCCTTTTTTGATTCAGCGTCTGAGCAGGCTGAACTTTATTCCTGAAAGGATGCTGAAAAAACTTTTTAGGATCTGGCTTGAGAGAAGCTTTAAAAAATGCCTTAAGGCAGGGGAGAAGAAAATATGAAACTATTTTATTGCTGCTACGGAGGTGCTCACACCTCCGTTACTTGTGCATCGATCCACTTAGGATATCTGCCTGATGACCGGGTTCCTGAGGCCAGGGAGTTTTGGGCCGTTCCCTTTTATGATAAGATGGAAAGCAGCATGCTTGGCACACCTGTATATATGGGAAGGGATCTTTTTGGTTGGGACATATATATTATGGGTATGAAAAATAAGAAGCAGCTGGTGATTCCGGCCATAAGAAGCTGCCTTTCTGCCTGCGGCATTGATTTAAACCGTCTGTACTTCGTAAATGCCCTGGCTGCACTTCACCCTGCCACCTCCATAGGCGGCATTGCTTCCCGCAGATTCGGCCTGGTGTCCCTGGGCAGGCCCCTAACCATATGGGGAATCAGAAAAACCTACTTCTCATACGTCTCCCTGGTAAAAGAGGTAAAGCAAAACTTAAAGGCCGAGCTGGATTTATCTTGACTTAAAGGCAGAAATAACTGATAATGGTAGTGTCAGGGGGATTAGTATCTGGTACTAAAAACTGATAATAATTGTCATTGAGGAGGCTCCACTTTGGAGGGACATAGAATTACAGAGGTTGAAGAAGGCTCCATTGCAAAGGAGCTGGAACTTGAAAAAGGCGATATTCTGCTTAGCATAAACGGCAGTGAAATAATAGATGTTTTGGATTATATAGAGTTTATGGAAGCTGAGGAACTTGAGCTTCTTGTGCAAAAAGCCGATGGAGAGGAATGGGAGATAGAAATAGAAAAGGAACCGGGGCAGGACCTGGGTCTTAAGTTTGAGCATGACTTAATGGACAAGGAGCGGGTCTGCAGAAACAAATGCATTTTCTGTTTCGTGGACCAGCTTCCAAAAGGAATGCGGGAAACTTTGTATTATAAAGATGACGATTGGCGGCTTTCCTTCTTATCGGGAAACTATATTACCCTTACCAATCTGTCTGATTGTGATGTTGACCGCATTCTGGAAAAGAAAATCAGCCCCCTTTATGTTTCCGTTCACACCACAAATCCCGATCTTCGGAAACGGATGCTGAATAACAGGTTTGCCGGTGATGTGCTCAAATACCTGTACAAAATGGCAGACGGGGGGGTTAAGCTTCACACCCAGATTGTATTATGCCCTGGCTGGAACGACGGCCCAGAACTTGACCGCACTCTGGCTGACCTGTGGAAGCTTAAGGAATCTGTTCAGTCTGTTGCGGTGGTTCCTGTAGGACTTACATCTCACAGGGAAAAACTGGAAGCCATAAAACCCTTTACCCTTAAGTCGGCAGCTAAGGTTATCGACCAGGTTGAAAGATGGCAGAGGAGCATCCGCTCCCGGCATGATACCAGTTTTGTTTATGCAGCAGATGAGTTCTATATTCTTGCCAACCGAAAACTTCCTGCGCTTGAGGATTATGATGAAATGCATCAGCTGGAAAACGGAGTGGGGCTTGTTGTTCAGTTTCAGCATGAGTTTGAAGATGCGCTATCTTACATTCTCAAAGAAAGAATAGAAATAAAAGCAGAAAACATAAAAAAACACACCATTATAACCGGAAAGTCTGCAGAAAAGGTTTTATCCGAAATGGTAAGCCGCTTAAACCGCGTCTTTGGCTTAAGCTACCAGGTTGTGGCGGTAGAAAACCGTTTGTTCGGCTTAAGCGTTACCGTGGCAGGCCTTTTAAGCGGCAGCGACATATATGAGGGAACCAAAGGCAGGGATCTGGGGGAAGAAATATTAATTCCCCAGGTTATGCTTCGGAAAGGCGAAGACGTCTTCTTAGACGGCTGGACCCTTTCCAGGCTTATAGAGAAAACAGGGCTGCCGGTAGTGCCCGTACCCGTCCGGGGTGATTTATTTTTATACAAACTGCTAAACATACCATTTGGGGAGGTGGAATAATGGCAAAACCAATTGTTGCAATCGTAGGCAGACCAAATGTAGGAAAGTCCACCCTGTTTAACCAGCTTGCAGGAAGAAGAATTTCCATTGTGGAAGATACTCCCGGCGTAACCCGGGACAGAATATATGCGGATGCCCAGTGGCTCAATACCACCTTTACCATGATCGATACAGGGGGTCTGGACCCGGCCAGTCAGGATGAGCTGCTTCAGCAGATGAGGTATCAGGCTGAGATAGCCATTGAAACAGCGGATGTAATCCTTTTTATAACTGACGGCAAGGAAGGGGTTACCCCGACCGACACAGAAGTGGCCAACCTTCTTCGAAAAACAAAAAAACCTGTTGTTCTGGCAGTGAATAAAATTGATACATTTGAGGAAGAATCTAACATCTACGAATTTTATAACCTGGGCATAGGGGAGCCCATGGCTGTTTCAGCTTCCCATAAAAGAGGCTTGGGAGACTTGCTTGATGAGATTCATTCTCACTTCCCGCCGGCGGCTGAAGAAGAGGAAGATGACGATGTTATCCGCATTGCCGTGGTAGGCAAGCCTAATGTGGGAAAATCCTCTATTGTGAATCAGCTCTTGGGGGAAGAAAGGGTCATTGTCAGCGATATTCCCGGCACAACCCGGGATGCCGTTGACACTCCTCTCATAATAGACGGCCGGAAGTACTTAATCATCGATACGGCCGGTATACGGAGGAAAAGCCGCATCAGCGAAAACCTTGAGAGGTACAGCGTTATAAGGGCCTTAGGCGCCATCCGCCGCTGTGATGTTGCCCTGATTGTCATTGATGCCACCCAGCAGGTAACGGAGCAGGATGTCAAAATAGCAGGCCTGGTCCATGAAGAGGGCAAGGGCTCAATTCTGGTAATAAACAAGTGGGATGCCGTCGAAAAGCAGACAAGCACCATGAACAAGTACCGCCGGCGGCTGATGACCGATTTTAGTTTTATGACATATGCACCCAGCGTTTTTGTTTCAGCAAAAACCGGTCAGCGGATTAACCGCATTATTGAACTGGTAAACTATGTGTATAACTCCTGCACCTTCAGAATTTCAACCGGGGTATTGAACGACGTGCTGGCCGATGCCATTGCCGTAAACGAACCCCCCGCAGACAAGGGAAGAAGGCTTAAAATACTTTATGGAACCCAGGTTTCCATAAAACCGCCTTCCTTTGTTCTGTTTGTGAATGATCCTGAGCTTATGCACTACTCCTATGAACGCTACCTGGAAAACCACTTCCGCAAGACCTTTGGCCTTGAGGGCACACCGATTCATATTATTGTACGAGAAAAAAGTTGAGGGGGAACCATCATGGGAAAATATATATTGGCCATAATACTGGGCTATCTTATAGGGAATTTTGCCACATCCTATGTGGCAGGAAAGCTAATAGCAAATATTGACATCAGGAACCACGGCAGCGGCAATGCCGGGGCCACCAACACCTTCAGAGTGCTTGGGCCTGCGGCCGGCACCATAGTGTTTATTGGCGATGTTTTAAAAGGCCTTTTGGCTGCCTTAATAGGCCGCTGGCTTACCGGCACCGTTGCCGGCGGCATGCTGGCTGGCACCTTTGCCGTTGTCGGGCATAACTGGCCGGTAATGTTTAACTTTAAAGGCGGAAAGGGCATAGCCTCTTCCTTCGGCCTTATAATGGCTCTTTTCCCGAAGATCGGCCTGATTCTTTTTGTTGTGGTAGTGACGGTGATCCTCGTATCCAGATATGTTTCTTTAGGCTCCATCACAGCTGCAGTTCTTTTTCCCATCCTGCTTATTATTTTCGGCCAGCCCTTCAGGATTGTGCTTCTAGGCCTTATATTATGCCTGATGGCCCTTTGGCGTCATACGGATAATATATCAAGGCTTCGCATGGGAAAGGAAAACAAGATATCCTTTTTAGGAAAATGAGGCAGATAACTTGTCATATTCAGCCCTCCCCTTCCATATAAATTAAGTATGGATAACGGTTAAACGGAACCTGAAGGGGGAGGAAATAGATATGGAAAAGTTTGATCTTTACCGGGATATAGCCGAACGCACCAACGGAGATATATACATAGGCGTGGTAGGGCCGGTCCGGACGGGAAAATCCACCCTTATTAAGCGTATAATGGATTTGCTTGTGCTTCCCAATATGGAAAATGAGTTTGATAAGGAAAGGTCCCGGGATGAGATGCCACAGAGCGGCGCAGGCCGCACCATTATGACCACTCAGCCGAAATTTGTGCCTAACGAGGCCGTTAAGATCACCCTGCGGGAAAACGCTCATTTGAATGTTCGCATGGTAGACTGCGTCGGTTATATGGTAAACGGAGCCATGGGGCATACGGAGGACGGGGCTCCCAGAATGGTGAGAACCCCCTGGTTTGACAGGGACATACCCTTCGAAGAGGCTGCTGAAATCGGCACTCAGAAGGTAATTAAGGACCACTCCACCATAGGCCTGGTGGTTACCACCGACGGGACCATAACTGAGATACCCCGTTCCAGCTATGTGGAAGCCGAGGAAAGGGTTATCCGGGAGCTGAAAGAACTTAACAAACCCTTTATTATGATCCTTAACTCCAAATATCCGGACAGAGAAGAAACCCTTACCTTAAAATCTGCACTGGAGGAAAAATATGATGTGCCGGTTCTGGCACTAGATGTGCTGAACCTTGAAGAAGATGACATGCATAACATACTGAGCAGCGCCCTGTTTGAGTTTCCCATTACCGAGATTAAGGTGGATGTACCCAAATGGGTGCTCAGCTTAGATGAGGATCACTGGCTTATCCGATATATAATGGATTCAGTGATTGCAGCCTCACAGTCTATAGCCCGCATACGGGACGCGGACAGCTTCGGAAAATCCCTGGAAGAATCAGAGCACATGGAGCTTCCCAAAATCGATGAGATGGATTTGGGACCGGGGAATATAAGGGTTCGGATGGAGCCCAAGAGCGGGTTGTTTTATAAGATTCTCGGGGAAGAATGCGGCTATGAAATCGAAGGGGATTATCAGATGATCGGGCTAATGAAAGAATTAGCCCGTGCCAAGCGGGAATATGACCGGGTGGCAGATGCCCTTCGGGACGTAAGGGAAACAGGCTACGGAATGGTTGCTCCAACCATGGAGGAGCTTACCCTTGAAGAGCCGGAAATCATCAAACAAGGCGGCCGCTTTGGTGTGCGCTTGAAGGCAAGTGCCCCTTCCCTACATCTGATTCGCGCAGACATACAAACCGAGGTTTCTCCTATCGTGGGAAGTGAAAGACAAAGCGAGGAACTGATACGGTATCTCCTTGATGAGTTTGAAAGCGACCCGTCCAAGCTCTGGTCTTCCAATATATTCGGCAAGTCCCTCCACGAGCTGGTAACGGAAGGGCTTTCCAACAAGCTGACCCGTATGCCGGAGGATGCCCAGTTCAAGATTCAGGAAACCCTGCAGCGGATTATAAATGAAGGCAGCGGCGGGTTGATATGTATAATTCTATAGTGTCAAGTAAATGATGAAAAATTATACAAAAATTATATAAAATGCGCCCATTACAGGGCGCATTTTTGTATACTATACACAGTTTATATTTATCCCCTATTATTCGACATTTTTTTATGTTATACTATTTCATAAGCGGTATTTTTGTCAAACCAACTAATATTTTACATATATTTAACAGGGTATGACAAAAATATGTCAATAATCTATGAAAATGTCACCTAAAAGCGAGTGGTTTTAATCAGTGAAAATGTCACCTTTACACCAAAAAATATACTAAGTAAAATCTACATCGCTAATGAGCATGTCAAG
>JAAZHD010000322.1 GCA_012510895.1 Clostridiales bacterium | reverse complement strand
GATGAAGGTGTCGGCATGAGTGAAGTTGAAATAAAAAGATGCAGGGAACCTTTCTATACTACAAAACTTGTTGGTACAGGTCTTGGACTTTCATTGGTGCAGCAATTTATGGAGGAAAATGATGGGGTATTAGACATAAGAAGTGAATTAGCATGCTATACTGAGGTATTGCTCAAATTCAGGAGGTACGATGAAGATGAAAAGCAGGATACTGATAATTGATGATGAGCTGAGTACATGTACTTTTCTCTTTTTGTCATTGAGAGAAAAATACTATGTAAAATATGCTACAACATCTGCGGAAGGCCTTATTATGCTTGAACAAGAGAATTTTGATTTGATACTTCTCGATCTAATCATTGGAAATGAGAATGGCATAGAGGTTCTAAAGCAAATAAAGAACTATGATGAAAGCATAGAAGTTATTGTTATGACTGCTTTTGGCACTATCAAAAGTTCAGTCGATGCTATGAAAAAAGGAGCTTTTACATATCTGACTAAACCGTTGGATGTAGAAGAGCTAATTGTTCACATTGAACAGGCGTTAGCTGTACGACGTCTGAATGATGATGTAGGATACCTTTCCGCTGAACTTAAGCAGCGCTACCAATATCAGGAAATGATAGGAAAAAGCCAGCCTATGCAGAAGGTATATAACCTCATAGAAAAGCTTAAAAACGTAGACTGTAATGTCATTATTACTGGAGAGAGCGGTACAGGGAAAGAGTTAGTAGCCCGAGCCATACACTATTCTGGAAAACGTAGTAAAGAGAGATTTGTGGTTATCAATTGTGCAGCTATACCTGAGAATCTTTTGGAAGCGGAGCTCTTTGGGTATAAGCGTGGTACTTTTACAGGCGCCATACAAGACAAAAAAGGAAAATTTGAAATTGCAGACCGTGGCACCGTATTCCTTGATGAGATAGGGGATATGGCCCTTGGATTACAAAGCAAATTGCTTCGCGTGATACAAGAGAAGGAGTTTACTGCCTTGGGTAGCTCGGCTGTTAAGAAGATAGATGTACGTATAATTGCAGCTACTAATAGAAATCTCGTAGATATGATGAAAGAAGGAAAATTTAGAGAAGATTTATATTATCGATTGAATGTCATGAACATACATATGCCGGCGCTACATGAGCGAAAAGAGGATATACCATTGCTTTGCAGTTATTTTATAAAGCAGTTTAACCACGAACAGAATAAGAATGTAAAACGAATTACTCCTGAAGCAGAGAAATTATTGCTTGCATATGACTATCCAGGCAACGTTCGACAGCTTGCCAACATAATTGAACATGCAATGATCTTGTGTAATGCAGAGGAGATAGATACGTGTCATCTACCTTTGGAGGTCCTGAGCAGATCTCACAATAAATCTACACAAAATAAAGAGGATAGTTTGAAGGATATGCTGGCAGGGATGAATATGAAGCAAATAGAGCGCATTGCAATACAAGCAACATTGGAAAAAAACGAAGGAAGACGCGATAATACAGCTAAAGATTTAGGTATAAGCGTAAGAAGCTTACAAAATAAATTAAAAGAATATAAGCCATGATGTTTCTTATAGGCGTTTGTAATAAACGGTAAAATTTGCACATCGTGTGCAAAGTTTACCGTTTCTTCCATTTCAAATCTACTTTACAATCGCAATAAACGGCATAAATCAATAGAAAATAAAATTGGCACAAGTATTGCTCTAATAAAT
>JAAZHD010000321.1 GCA_012510895.1 Clostridiales bacterium | reverse complement strand
ATTTTCATCTTTCTCCCCTCCATCAAAACATTTCAATTCTACTATAGATACAATTAAACGTGCATAGAGACGACGTGATAACGGCCTTGTATGGCTATATTTCAATTCTACTATAGATACAATTAAACTATCCGTTCTCCGTCTCGAAAAATGCAAGAGATAACAGATTTCAATTCTACTATAGATACAATTAAACAGGCAGCTATGGCTCTCCTCAATCCCAATCACGAAGCGAATTTCAATTCTACTATAGATACAATTAAACAGAAACATGCGACAAGATATTCGCCAACTGGTTTGAATTTCAATTCTACTATAGATACAATTAAACCTTTTGTCATGCCTTCCACTGTATCTCTCATAGTCTTCTTATTTCAATTCTACTATAGATACAATTAAACCCTTCAATCAAACCTTAATATATAGCCCTTTAGAGCTATTGCAAAATTTGAAACTGTCCGTGAACCTATGTTAGTGCAAAAACCCCCATAGGTTCACGGATTTTTTACTTTATAGTATATTCCCCATATTTCCCATATCTACTCCAACTACATCCCGAACAACCCATTTTTTATTTCCTATAACGTAAAATATAACACTGTCATATCTCTTGTCAATGATTTTTCCTAATCGCATCTTAAATTCTGCTAACTGGGCTTTTGATAATTCACCTTCAAACACAGAATTCTGAGACCAGAATAGAAATTGGTCAAAAAGTTTTTTTACTTTGGCTACACGCTTTTCTCCTATATCATATACACCTATTATAAACAAGTTATCACCACCATATCTTAAAACTTATATATTTTGTTTCTCCTATAAGATGCTTGATAAGTTTGTAAAGCTCCAATCTAATTAATCTCAAGTACGACACCTTTCTATTAAGTTTTCTATGTCTTATAGTAGTTTTTAACCGTTCATCATACTCCTGGATGAATTTGCGTTTTCCTTTGGTACTTAAATAGCAAATTCCTTCCAGTTCCTCAAAACAGCTGTTATCTAGCATATTTAAACCAATTAGTCTAAATATAATTCTATCTACGATAAATGGCTTAAATACCTCACTCACATCTAAACTCAACGAAAATCTCCTGTCTTGCAGCTCATGCAAATAGCTTATTGTAGGATTTAACTGCGTTTTGTAAATTTCATTCAATATTGTAGCGTACATCATGGAATTCCCATAAGATATGAGAGAGTTCATTTTATTATTAGGAGGACGTTTAACTCTTCCATCCATTACATATTCTCTATTTGTATGTAACATATAAATGTCTATGGCATCATAATATTTTTTTCTTACACTTCCTTCCAGCCCCATCAATTCCTCTATTGTAGTCATGTCCTTTAACAGGTTTTGCCCTTCCTGTATCTGCCCTCTTATCTCCGTTATCTCATTACTATCTATTTTTGTCTGCAATGAATAAAGGTTTTTTTGAATATTGCTTATTCCGCCATCAACAAATTCCCGTGCAATATCAATTCTCTTGTTCATATCTGTATAGTACTCAACTTGTTTCAATAAAAGATACCCGGAAACCAGTCGTTCTCTAGGATAATAACTGCCAACATATGTCCCGTAATAGTTAAAAAAATGTATTGGCACTTTTTTATAAGATGCAAACTCTAATGCCCTATTGTTCAATCTCAAAGTACTAAATACATATATACTATCTATATTTTCAATTGGTAATATCCGTTTTCCCTCAGAATTTTCGAAATAGAGGGTATTATCTTTTCTTCTCAATTCACCATCAGTAGTTAAATAAAAGTTTTGTTTTACCATTTATTTTCCCCTTCCCCCAAAAAATCTTATATATAGCAAAGTTCATAATAGCTACACGCTTTACACAGCTTGATATTTTTATTATGTGAAGGAATAGTGGGTGAAGAACAAATTTTTCGTATATTTTCTATCATGGTTTCTACTTGTTTTTCCTTTTCACTATCGAGATATAATTCTTTTATCTTATTGATCTCTGGATAGTGTATAATGCCTCCTTTTATATCCATCTGCTTTATGTTCTTTAAATAGTACATATAGTAATAAAGCTGCCATTCATGCTCAGTTTTCATATATTTGCTTGATTTTGTTTCGTGAACAAATCCTTTATTATCTATAAAATCTATTTTCATTGAGTCAAATGTTATTTCCTTTTTCATCCTCTCGTATGTCCAATCATGAATCAAACCACCATACCTCACCCTGTCACTATCCTGTTCCATATTGATATAGTGGACATATAGCCATAATTGTCTTTTACAGCTGACATAGTAATATATGTGCACACCGCCGATCTGATCAATATCCATGAAATCGCCACCTTAATTGATATGATTTATATTGTTATAGTATATAGCTAGACACTTCTTCTTGCTCAAATTTGATGCCTGATTCAAAATCATAGTCCAAGTGTAAAACAAATATCTCTATATCTTCTTTTAACTCATACTCCATAAACTTCTGCTTCTTTCTAAGGGTATAAGAATAAGGGCGAATTTTCCCATTCGAGTATGCCGGTATAAACTTAAATTCATTTATCTTAACTCCATAATTTTTTATTAATTCTAGTGCCTCGTAATAATCTTCTACTAATAGAAATTTTTCATGATATTTATACGGTATTACAGTATAGGTTGCATATTGTTGTTTACGTACCTGAAATACCCCTGCATTGTTCTGTGTTTCATAATCTCCATATCTCTCAATGGGTCTCCTGCCAAATATAATATCTTCATAAAAATATTCATAGAATTTGGTATCCTGTAGATCACCAGTTGATATATCGTCATATATTCTATCAACCATATCAACAAGCTTTTTATAATCGTATTCCTTTGACAAAATATCATAACTCTTTTGCAATATATTCCTATTATCTTCTAAGTCTTTAGAACCTACGTAGGGCAACCCATCACTTTTTCTTTCATTACATACGGGAAATACAAATAATTTGAATTTAAAATT
>JAAZHD010000320.1 GCA_012510895.1 Clostridiales bacterium | reverse complement strand
CTGATGCAGCAATTGCCGTATGTGATATGGAAAATATTGATCCTGTCGGCATACATACAGGAGACAGTATTGTGGTTGCCCCCAGTCAGACTGTTTCGAAGGAAGACTTATCCATGCTGCGGGAAAGCGCATTGAAAATTATCCGGGAGCTAAGAATTGCGGGCGGCTGCAATGTACAGTTTGCCCTGTCACCTGATTCATCGGAGTATTATGTAATTGAAGTCAACCCAAGGGTATCTCGTTCTTCAGCCCTTGCTTCCAAAGCAAGCGGCTATCCTATTGCCAGGGTAACCGCAAAGATAGCAGTCGGAATGACTCTTGATGAGATCATGATCTCTGACCGCTCTGCATTATTAAACCCTTCTCTTAAATATATCGTAACCAAAATGAGCCGTTTTCCCTTTGATAAATTTACCGATGCTTCTAATAAGCTGGGTACCCAGATGAAGGCAACGGGAGAGGTTATGAGCATAGGAAAGACTATGCAGGAAAGCCTTCTTAAAGCGGTACGCTCACTGGAAACCGGTGTCTGCCATATTCATTCTCCAAAATTTGGCAAAATGAGTGAAGAAGAACTTCTGGAATATGTAAAGGAGGCGACAGATGACCGGATCCATGCCATTGCCCAGCTTTGCAGACTTGGAGCATCAATAGAATCCATTCATAAGCAGACATGCATTGCCCCCTACTTCCTTGAGGTAATTAAGTCGATAACTGATTTGGAACAGGTAGTGGCTGAAAACAGATTTGATAAAGAAACCTTGCTTGAAGCAAAAAAGAAAGGTTTTTCCGATAAATTCATTGCCAAACTCTGGAACTGCAAAGAAGAACAGGTATATTCGATGAGAAAAGAAGAAGGTATATTGCCTGATTACCTGATGATAGATACTTGCGGAAAAGATGAGAATTCTTATATACCTTATTTTTATTCTTCTTATAATGAAAAAAGCAGGAAACCCATTGTTCCTGAGGATGATAAAAAGGAAAAAATCATAGTATTAGGTTCAGGTCCTATTCGTATCGGTCAGGGCGTAGAATTCGATTATTCAACAGTTCATGCTGTTCAGACCATAAAGAGCCTTGGCTATGAAGCAATTATAATAAATAACAATCCGGAAAGCGTATCTACAGATCATACTACCGGGGACAAGCTATACTTTGAACCCCTGACTGTGGAAAATGTTATGGATATCTGCGAGTATGAAAAACCAATTGGTGTTATAGCAACCCTTGGAGGACAGACAGCTATCAATCTGGCGGAACCCTTGCATCAAAGGGGAGTTAAGCTGATCGGCACCGATGTTGATGCCATAGCCAGAGCGGAGAATAGGGACTTGTTTGAGAAAACCCTTCGGTCATTAGGCATACCTCAGCCGCCCGGTGAAGCAGTAACAACCATTGAGGAAGGTGTTCGTACAGCTGAGAAAATAGGGTATCCGGTTCTTGTACGTCCCAGTTATGTGCTTGGCGGCCGCGCCATGCAGATTGTCAACAATGAAGAAGCACTGCGCACCTATTTAAAATGTGCAGTTGAATTGGATGGCGATCAGCCTGTTCTGGTAGACAAATATATTGCCGGTTCAGAACTGGAAGTGGATGCAGTATGTGACGGCAAAGATGTTTTCACCCCCGGTATTATGCAGCATATTGAGCGTACAGGAATTCATTCAGGAGATTCTATAAGTGTCTACCCTCCCTTTAAGATTAGCGACAAGGCAAAGCAGATCATTCTGGAGTACACGGAAAGGCTGGGTCTTGGAATAGGCATCATCGGCCTTTTCAATGTACAGTATGTTGTCAGTGATAAAGATGAGGTCTATGTCCTGGAGGTGAATCCTCGTTCCAGCAGGACAGTCCCCTATATTTCCAAAGCAACGGGCTACTCCCTTGCAGATATTGCAACTAACTGCATGCTTGGAATAAGCCTTAAAGATCAAGGAATATCCTATTTATATCCAGAGGAAAAGAAGAGGTACTACGTAAAGGCGCCTGCATTTTCCTTCTCCAAGCTGCGGGGAATTGATGCTTATCTTTCCCCTGAAATGAAATCTACCGGAGAGGCAATCGGATACGATAAAGGATTAAACCGGGCAATTTACAAAGCGCTTCTTGCATCCGGAATTCCCCTGCTTAACAGCGGAACTCTCTTTGTTACCATAGCAGATGCAGATAAGCCCGAGGCCCTGCCCCTGATTAAGCGGTTTTATGACATGGGCTTTAATATTGAGGCTACTCATGGAACGGCGTCCTATCTTAAGGCACATGGAATAAGAACCAGGGCAAAGGCAAAAATTTCGGAAGGTTCTACAGAGATACTGGAATCCATACGTCAGGGCCATATCACCTATATTATCAATACAAGGGATATAAACTCTCTGAGCAATGAAACGGACGGGCTTATGATACGACAGTGTTCCACCCAGAACAATATACCCATATTTACATCCCTGGATACCGTAAAAGCCTTGCTGGATGTATTGGAGGAGATGACCATGGGAGTTTCCACCATAGATGAAGTGTAACGGCGGATCGCCGGGGGATTGTTTTAGAGCTGTAGGAGAGAAAGGAACTATAAAGATGAAAAAAAGTATTTTTACTATATTAAGTAATCGCAAATTGGCAAAAAACACCTATGAAATGGTGCTTAAAGGTGATGTTTCTGCTATAAAAAGGCCGGGACAGTTTATAAATATTGCATTGGACGGCTTTTACCTGCGCCGCCCCATTTCTGTATGCGACTGGGACAAGGATTCGGCAACCATCATTTATAAGGTTGTCGGCAAGGGAACCGAGTATATGTCGAAGCTCTCAGAGGGTGCTGAGCTGGAGGTGTTAAGCGGCCTGGGAAACGGTTATGATACTGAGGAAAGCGGCGTAAATCCTCTTCTTATAGGCGGAGGATCCGGCATACCGCCGCTTTATGCCCTGGCAAAAGAGCTGATAGCTCAGGGAAAGAAGCCAACGGTAATACTTGGTTTTAACAGTAAGGATGAAGTGTTTTATAAAGATGAGTTTTCTGCTCTTGGGGCCAGAGTACTCATTACAACGGCAGACGGCTCCCTTGGAATAAAAGGATTTGCAACGGATGCCTTTGAATCGGCAGGGGACTACACATATACCTATGCCTGCGGTCCGGAACCTATGCTTAAAGCTGTGTATAATACATCTGTTACGGACGGGCAGTACTCTTTTGAACAAAGGATGGGCTGCGGATTTGGCGCCTGCATGGGCTGTGTCTGCCGTACAAAATATGGATATAAACGAATTTGCCGGGAAGGCCCGGTTCTTGTAAAGGAGGAGATTGTATGGTAGACACCAGGGTAAATCTGTCCGGGGTAATTCTGTCTAACCCCATTATCCCTGCCAGTGGGACCTTTGGTTTCGGCTACGAGTTCGCAGAAATCTATGACATCAATATTTTAGGCTCCATATCAATAAAGGGAACCACCCGGGAGCTTCGTTTCGGCAACGAACAGCCGAGAATTGCTGAGACGCCCTGCGGCATGCTTAATGCTATAGGACTCCAAAATCCCGGTATAGACAAGGTTATTTCCGAAGAACTTCCCAAACTGAGAAAGGTGTTTAAGAAACCAATAATCGCCAATATAAGCGGTTTTTCAATAGATGAGTATGTATACTGCTGTGAGTTGATAGGCAAAGAAGAGCAAGTTGAAATCATTGAAGTGAATATAAGCTGCCCCAATGTCAAGGAGGGGGGAATGAGCTTTGGAACCCTGCCGGAAAATGCAGCGGAAGTAACAAGGGCTGTGAAAGCGGTTGCCAAAAAGCCTGTATATATGAAGCTTTCACCCAATGTGCGGGATATTGCTGAAATTGCTGCCGCATGCGAGGAAGCAGGGGCTGACGGTATCAGCTTGATCAATACCTTGACCGGAATGCGGATTAATCTGAACAACATGAAACCCGTTCTTAATAATATTACCGGCGGACTTTCAGGGCCTGCGGTTTTTCCCGTTGCACTCAGAATGGTATGGGAGGTATATGAGGCCGTCAGCATCCCCATTATTGGAATGGGCGGAGTTTCCACAGCTGAGGATGTCATTGAGATGATGCTTGCCGGAGCAACTGCAGTGAGCGTTGGCGCTGCTAATATTAAAGATCCTTATGCTTCTAAAAATATAGTGGAAAGCCTGCCTGATCTTATGAATAAGCTGGGCATAAATAAACTGGAAGATATTATTGGAGGTGCTCATTAATGGGTAAGGATGTAATTATAGCTTGTGATTTTTCGTCAACCGGTCAGGTGATGGATTTTTTGGATCTCTTTGGAGAAGAAAAGCCCTTTGTTAAAATAGGCATGGAGCTTTTTTATGCGGAAGGGCCTGAAATTGTACGCAGGATTAAAGAGAGGGGCCATAAAATATTTCTTGATTTAAAGCTCCATGACATACCCAATACGGTGAAAAAAGCAATGAAGGTTTTATCATTATTAAACATAGATATGACCAATCTTCATGCTGCAGGATCCTCTGCCATGATGCAGGCTGCGGTAGAAGGTCTTACCAGGCCCGATGTCACCAGACCCATTCTTCTGGCAGTTACAATGCTGACCAGTATTGATGAAGCTACTATGCAAAAAGAGCTCTTGATAGGCAGCAGTCTATCGGATACCGTTATGACCTATGCCAAAAACGCTGCATCGGCCGGATTAGACGGTGTTGTCTGCTCTCCTCATGAATCACCTCAGGTTCATGCAAGCTGCGGCCCGAACTTCCTGACGGTAACGCCGGGTGTTCGGTTTGCCGATTCCAGTGCAGGGGACCAGGCCAGGGTAACAACACCGGCTGAAGCCCGAAAACTGGGTTCCGATTATATTGTCGTAGGAAGGCCTATAACACAGGCTGACGACCCTGTAGAAGCCTACAGGAGATGCATGAATGAATTCGTAGGGGGTTTATTGTAATATGAATGATATGAAAAGACGTATTGCAAAGCATTTATTATCAATTCAGGCTGTATTTTTCAGACCGGATGAGCCCTTTATATGGGCCAGCGGAATTAAAAGCCCGATTTATTGCGATAACAGGCTGACCCTTTCTGAACCTGAAATAAGAAATGATATTGAAACAGGGCTCCGGGGTCTGATTCTTGAGAATTTTCCGGAGACTGAAATGCTGATGGGGACCAGCACTGCGGGTATTCCCCATGCTGCCATAACAGCCCACCTCATGGGTCTGCCCATGGGGTATGTGCGTTCCGGAAACAAGGATCACGGCAGAAAGAACAGAATTGAAGGCAAACTCACACCCGGACAAAAGGTTGTTGTTGTGGAAGATCTGATTTCCACCGGCGGAAGCGTTATTGATGTATGCGAGACACTTCGGGAAGCCGGAGCGGAAGTTCTGGGTATAGTGTGCATATCAACCTATAGAATGAAAAAGAGCATTGAAAAGCTTAAAACAGCCGGGATAAAGGCTGTCAGTTTAACGGATTTTGACACCCTTGTGGAGGTAGCAGCAGAGGATGGCTATATTTCCAGGGACGATATAGAAAGGCTGATAGCATTTCGCGACAATCCTGCCGATGAGAGCTGGATTGGAGGCAGCAAATGAGAAGAGGATTAATCGATATATTGGAGCTTTCTGTTGAGGAAATTGATGAACTGATTGCTTGTGCGGAGGATATCATTGCCAACCCGGAAAAGTATGCAGATAAATGCAGGGGCAAAAAACTGGCTACCCTTTTCTACGAACCATCCACCAGAACCAGGCTGTCTTTTGAAGCAGCTATGTTAGAGCTGGGAGGCAGCGTCCTGGGTTTTTCTGAAGCCCAGTCCTCTTCCGTGGCAAAAGGTGAAACTGTTGCTGATACAGCCAAGACCGTGAGTTGTTTTGCTGATATTATAGCTATGCGGCATCCAAAGGAAGGAGCCCCTCTGGTAGCGGCTATGAATGCCTCCATTCCTGTGATAAACGCAGGAGATGGAGGACATAATCATCCTACGCAGACCCTTACCGACCTCTTGACCATAAAAAGGGAAAAGAGGAGGCTGGGTAATATGACCATAGGCCTTTGCGGAGATCTGAAATTCGGAAGGACAGTGCATTCACTATTGGCAGCAATGTCCAGGTATGAAGGCAATCATTTCATACTCATTTCCCCCGACGAACTGAAAATTCCTGAGTATGTCAAGGTGGAGATTTTGGACACAGGGAATGTATCCTATATTGAAACAGACGGCCTGAAGCAGGTTATTCCGGAACTGGATATTCTGTATATGACCCGTGTGCAGCGTGAGCGCTTCATTAGCGAGGCGGATTACGTAAGGCTGAAGGATACCTATATCCTTACACCGGACAAGCTTAAAGACGCAAAGCCCGATCTCTCCATCCTTCACCCCCTTCCCAGGATGAACGAGATTCCTGCTGTAATAGATTCAGATCCCAGAGCTTGCTACTTTAAGCAGGTTCTTAACGGGAAGTATATCAGAATGGCATTGATACTTAAACTGCTGGAGGTAGTGTAGATGCGCATAGGTACTATTGTAAACGGAGTGGTGCTTGATCATATTCCTGCCGGTAGAGGCATGGAGCTTTATCGGTATTTAAAATTGGACAGCCTGGAATATGAGGTTGCCCTCATCAAAAATGCTCCTTCTGTAAAGATGGGGAGGAAGGATATTTTAAAAGTAAGCGGTGATATCGATCTAAATCTTGATGTGCTTGGATATATAGCACCCGGTATCACAGTGAATATTATAAAGAACAGCAAGTTGATTATTAAAACCCATCCCAAACTGCCGGATAAGTTAGTCGATGTCATCCGCTGTAACAATCCCCGCTGCATTACCTCCTGCGAGCGTGAATTGTCACATGTTTTTAAACTTACCGATGCAGAAAGCAGAACTTACAGGTGCATCTACTGTGAAACCAAAGCAGAAAGGGCCAAAGGATTCTAATGTCAAAAAGTTAGATGGGGGTACGGTTAATATGCATGATAGAGAAATGTTCAGAAACCTTGCCTACAGATATTCAGAGATTGCCAACAGCGATAGAAATGCTGAGAATATCAAACTTCATAAAGCTGTTAATGATCTTAGGCAAATCAGACCGGTTGTACTGATTGATGAGCTGCCATGGCATGAAATGAATATTGATGATGAGTTGACCCTGCGGACGGAAGACCCTTTTCTGCGTTCTATTGAATGGTTTCTCAGATCAAGCATCTATAAGAACAAGTATATGCCCGCAGACATGGTGGTTCCGCCGTTTGTTCCCGTATCAAAGGTATTTCACACTACGGATATTGGCACTGCAATAGAGGAAGATGTACTGGCAACGGATAAAAATAACCGCATCATTTCCCACAGGTACCATGATGTTTTGTCAACGGAAGAAGACCTTGAAAAACTGAGAACACCTGATGTAACGTATGATAAAAATGAGACAATGAGGCGCTATAACCTGATTGGCGAACTTATAGGAGATATTATACCGGTCAGGCTTGTTGGAATTAATGTATATGGTTTTCATCCCTGGGATGATATTGCAAGGTATCGGGGCGTTACCAATCTAATGATAGATTTGATTGAGCGGCCTGATTTCATGAAAAAAATAGTTAGAAAATTTACGGATATAAGCCTGTCATGCATGGATCAGTTCGAAGCTTTGGGCTTACTGGATGCCGCTGCTGTTTCTACCCTTCATTGTACCCCTATTCATACGGACGACCTTCCTGGTGAAAATTTTGACGTTAATAAGGTAACCAGGAAAAATATTTGGGGCAGGGGAATGGCTCAGATCTTTGGTTCTATATCGAAAGAGATGCACGATGAGTTTGATATAAGTTATATGATTGAAACCATCGGCCGGTGCGGCCTATCCTATTACGGCTGCTGTGAACCGTTGGATAAAAAATTGATATCGTGGGAAAGATTCCGAACCTTCGGAAGATATCTGTTACACCCTGGGCTGATGTGAATATTGCCGCAGAAGCAATAGGCAGGAAATATGTCTTATCGGCAAAACCAAATCCGGCTTCTGTAGCAGTACCCGTAATCGATAAATACAATCTTAGAAAGGAAATCAAAAAGATTTTGGATGCCTGCACTAAAAACAATTGTTCCTGCGATATTGTTCTGAAGGATATAAGCACATGCCGCAAACGGCCTGAAAACATTTTTGAATGGGAACAAACGGTAATGGAAACAGTCAGAAACCATTAATCTTTTTACAGAGTATAAGATCCAGCAGCCAAGAGGGAGTGAAATGAGTTTGCAGTTGCCTTTGCGAGAATACTTAAAATCGAATATTCTGGTTACAGACGGTGCCATGGGCACCTTATACAGTCAATACACCGGTTTAAACAGCACCTTGTCAGAACCGGCCAATATAGATATGCCGGAATTGATAAGGAAAATTCACAATGCCTATATAAAAGCCGGGGCAAAACTCATTCGCACCAACACATTTTCAGCAAATACAATAACCCTGAATCTGCCCCGGGAAAAGGTAAGAGAGATAATACGGCGGGGTTATGACATAGCCGCTGAATCTGCTGCTGTAAATAAAGATGTTTATGTAGCAGCTGATATAGGCCCTGTTCCGGAAACGGGAGAAGGCAGAACGGATATTACCAGCTCAGTATATGATGAATATAAATTTATAGTGGATGAATTTTTAGACTGCGGCAGCGATATTTTTATATTTGAAACCTTTGGCAGCTTTGATTTTCTGGAGGACATAGCAAAATACATAAAGTCAAAAAACGAGTCGGCCTTTATACTGACCCAGTTTGCCATAAATTCTGACGGTTATACCCGAAAGGGCATACATGCGGCCACTCTTCAGAAGGAAGCAAGAAGTATTCGGTCCATCGATGCATACGGGTTCAACTGCGGTGTGGGGGCTGCTCATATATATAAAGTGATCCGGAACATGGACTTCATCGGGGATATTGTTTCTGTACTGCCTAATTCAGGCTATCCTGAGTTGGTTAATGAAAGAAACGTTTACACCTCAAACCCTGAATACTTTGCCGATAAAATGATGGATATCCGGCAGACCGGAGCCCGAATTCTCGGAGGCTGCTGCGGAACTACCCCTTCCCATATAGCTGAGCTGTCGGACAGATTACAGATATCCCCTCCACTTCCTAAAAAAACCTTAGTCAAGCGCAGACAGTACTCATTTTCCGGACAGGCTCAGATTAACTCGTTTTCTAAAGCCCTGTCCGCAGGCAGGTTTACTATAGCTGTTGAATTGGATCCGCCTTTTGGCATAGATATGGATAAGCTGATAAGCGGCGCGAGGGAGCTTAAAGATGCTGGTGTGGATGCCATAACTGTTGCCGATTCACCAATGGCCCGTGCAGGTGTTGATTCCATCATTGCTGCAGCGAAACTGAAGCGGGAGGTTGATATAGAAACCATCCCACATATATGCTGCAGAGACAGAAATATTATTGCTTTAAAATCTGCTATGGTTGGAGCTTATATTGAAGGAATACGCAATCTATTAATTATTACAGGAGACCCTATTGCCAGCCAGGAGCGAAGTGAAATAAAAAGCGTATTTAATCTTAACTCTATGCAGCTCCTGGACATGGCAGACACCATGAATCAGGAAATATTTAAGGACGATCCCTTTTATTTAGGCGCAGCTCTTAACTTAAATGTGCATAACAGGGAAACAGAGCTTAAACGAATGGAGCAGAAAATAAATTACGGCGCCAAGTTCTTTTTAACTCAGCCGGTTTACCAGGAGGATGCAGTAGAGTACCTAAAACGGATAAAAAATGAAGGGAAGGTTAAGGTGCTGGCAGGCATTCTGCCTCCTGTAAGTTATAGAAATGCAGTATTTTTAAACAATGAAGTGCCGGGTCTTCGAATTCCGGATCATTATATTAAACGTTTCTCAGAAAACATGAGCCGGGAGGAAAAACAGGAGACAGGGATAGGTATTGCCGGGGAAATAATCAGGTTTGTCCGTCCTTATGTGGATGGCATCTATTTTATTGCTCCTTTCCGCCGTACGGATATCATAGTGGAGATCATAAAAAGATATTTATGATAAATAAGCAGAGAATATAGCATTTTGCAGAAAGGGTGGTTTTATGAGCAGGCCTATCCGCGCCATGATGATCGGTGCCCATCCGGACGATTGTGATTTTCGCTGCGGCGGTCTGGCCTTGAAGTATGCACGGGCAGGTCACATAGTTAAATTTCTTTCCATGGTGGACGGGGGCGGCGGCCATCATGAAATGAAGAGACATGAAATTGCGGCCAGGAGAAAAAAGGAAACAGAAGCAGTGGCGAAATTTGCCGGCATTAGTTATGATGTATGGGATATTCCGGATTGCGAGCTTGTTGCAGATCTTGAAACAAGAAAACGCCTTGTACGGGCTGTTCGGGAGTTTGCTCCGGATGTTATGTTCTGCAGCCGGCCCAATGATTATCATGCTGATCACCGGAATTCCTCCATTTTGGTGCAGGATGCCTCTTATTTGCTGATCGTGCCTAATTTTTGCGAGGATGTGCCTCCGCTGAAGAAGGTGCCGGTTATCCTTCATTTTTACGATCATTTTCAAAGTCCGCCTTTTAAGCCCGATATTTTAATAGACATAGAGGACGTTATTGAAGACAAGTTTCGCATGCTGGACTGCCATGTTTCCCAGGTATATGAATGGCTGCCTTACACCAGAGGTGAGCTTCATAAGGTTCCCAAGGACCCGGAAGAGCGTTTTGAATGGCTTCATGAGCCCCGTCTGCCTCGCAACCGGGAATTAATCGATGAAGATCTCATTCTAAAAAATCATATTGGAAAGCAGAGTGAATACAGGGAGGCTGTTCCTGCCTTTAAGTATCGCCATAAACTTATAGAAAGGTATGGCAAGAGAGGGGAATCCATATTATTTGCGGAAGCCTTCTCCGTAAGTGAATATGGAGCACCGCTTACAAAGGAAATGGAAGAAAAGCTGTTTCCCTTCTGAGAAACAGGCGGCGGGTCATATGACCCGCCGCTGAAGATTATTTTACAACTGCATTTTTGAATGCCTCAATCAGCTTTTCTTTGGGAAGCTTGCTCCTAAGGTAGCGGCGCCCGCTGACCGGTATGGTAATGGTGTTGTCACCGGCCGGGAAGCTTATCGGTTCATCGCCCAACTCTTTTTCCAGAGTTACGTCTTTTGCGTTAAGTTCCAGCTCCAGGCTTCCGCTTCCTGTTGTATGCCAATAGACCACGAAGCGTTCATCTTTCCTTTCGAAAATGAATGCAAGAATGTCGCTGCTGCCATTTGCTGCATCTTTTATCTGGTCGTAAGGAACCAGTTCATATTCCTTATCCTCGTTTATGAGAAGGATATGCTCCTGTTCAAGATTGCGCAGGGCAAGTTTTTGTTCTTCTGTGAGCCAGTTTTTAGCCCTTACATCTTCCCAGCGCCTTATCACTTCGAATATATCTTCGGTACGGGGATGGGCTTTGAAGTCCTCAATTTTTTCCATAATTGTAACAGGGCAATCCCATGCAGCCGCTCGGCTGGTTCCATATTCGTACATATCGGGCTGGGTTCTCAGTGCCCAGAAGCCCCACCATCCGAAGTTGAGTCTGGTGAAATCCTGCCGCATGCGAGGTGCCTCTTCAGCCGGAAACTCACGGATTTTTTCTTTAAATACCTCCGGCGAGAATATATCAAAAGCATTGCCGCCGCTTAAGAAATGCCAGCTGAAATGAGACTTTGCCGCTCCCTCAGTAAAGAG
>JAAZHD010000319.1 GCA_012510895.1 Clostridiales bacterium | reverse complement strand
TGCTGCAGCACCTGCAGTAAAGTGATACAAGATAATCTACATCCATCCAGATGAGGAAGGATATCCGGATTTTGAAGCCTTTAAAGAAGCTGTAAGCGAAAGAACAGCAGCTTTCATAGTGGCAAATCCTGAAGATACGGGAGTATATAATCCAAGAGTAAAAGAATTTACTGAATTGGTTCACAAGGCAGGCGGGCTATGTGGTTATGACCAGGCCAATGCCAATGGTTTATTGGGTATTACAAGGGCAAAGGAAGCAGGATTTGACATGTGCTTCTTCAACCTTCACAAGACCTTCTCAACACCTCATGGCTGCGGAGGTCCTGCAGTAGGTGCTACAGGTGTTACTAAGGCACTGGAAAAATATTTACCGGCTCCACTTATAGACTACGATGGAGAAAAGTATTTCCTAAATTATGAAGTGACAAATAACCCATATAGCATAGGAAAGGTAAGATTGTTTAACGGAGTTGCACCGGTTGTACTCAAGGCTTATGCATGGATAATGTCTATGGGAGCTGAAGGATTATATGAGGTTGCAAAGGTAGCAGTATTAAACAACAATTATCTGTTCAAAAAGCTAATGGAAATAGATTGTGTAGATGCTCCATATATCAGAGGCAAACAGAGAGTGGAACAGGTAAGATATTCATTGGAGAAGCTGACTAAAGACACAGGAATAACAACAGGAGATATTCAGAGAAGGATGATGGACTTTGGTATGCATTATTGGACCAGCCACCATCCATACTATGTGCCTGAGCCAGCTACATTGGAACCAACAGAAACACCTTCTAAGGAAGATTTGGATGAATACATCGAAACATTGAAGCATATATTCAAAGAAGCCTATGAAAGCCCTGAAATAATAAAGACGGCGCCACATAGAAGCGTATGCCACCAGATTGATGAATCAGGTATGGACGATCCAGAAAAATGGGCAATAACTTGGAGAACATATTTAAAGAAGTATAAAGAATAATATTTTAGATAGCATATTAGAAAACTATAGCATATTCATATGATAAATGTGCTGAGGATATTTTGTGAGCTTTGTTATAGTTCTTAACGAAGAGTGAACAAAAAGACCCTAGAGGAATACCCGGATCCAGTAACACGCAGCACGAAGCAGGACGGGAGAGGAATACTAAGGGCAACGCAACACAAATAGATAGGAATGGTAGGATGAAAAAACTAGGTTTAATAATAAATCCAATAGCCGGCATGGGAGGAAGTGTAGGGCTTAAGGGCACAGACGGAGTGTTAGACAAAGCATTGGAGTTGGGAGCTATACCCCGTGCTCCTTTAAGAGGCAAAAAAGCACTGGAGGAACTTTTGGACATAAAGGATGAAATAGAAATACTTACCTGTAGTGGAGACATGGGGGAGCATGTAGCTTTGGAATTGGGGTTTAATACAAGATTGGTGCATATACAGACCAGCGATTCTACTTCCAATGAAGATACTCAAATAGCCGCTAAAAACATGCTAAATGAAAACGTTGATTTAATACTATTCGCTGGGGGAGATGGTACAGCCAGGGATATATATAACGCTGTAGCAGATAAAGCTGTAGTAATAGGTATTCCGGCTGGTGTGAAGATTCACTCTCCTGTGTACGCCCAAAACCCTTCTAAGGCAGGGCAATTGGCAAAACTATATCTGACTAAAAAGATAGACAAGATTCAGGAAGTGGAAGTCTTGGATATTGATGAAGAGGCTTACAGGGCTGGAAAAGTTAATACCAGTCTTTATGGATATCTAAAGATTCCCTTTGAAAGGAAATTTGTGCAAAACAGAAAAGCCGGCACTCCCATGAGCCAGGAAGCTTCTCAGAATCTTATATCCTTAGACATAATAGACAATATGGAAGATGGAGTATATTATATAGTGGGACCCGGTACTACTACCAGACCTATTATGAAAAATCTTGATTTGCCCTATACCCTTTTGGGAGTAGATGTGGTTCTGAACAAGGAAATATATGCATTAGATGTTACAGAAAAGCAACTTATAGATATAACTGAAAATAATAAGTGCAAGCTCATAATAACTCCCATAGGGGGTCAAGGGTATTTGTTTGGAAGAGGAAATCAGCAGTTAAGTCCTAAGGTACTCAATGCAATAGGTAAAGAAAACATTATAGTAGCAGCGACTAAGGAAAAATTAAGTGAACTTAAAGGTAATCCCTTTCTAGTTGATACAGGCGATGAAAAAACAGATGAAATGCTCAGTGGATATATTAAAGTGATAACTGGTTATAGGGAAAAAACCATATATAAAAT
>JAAZHD010000318.1 GCA_012510895.1 Clostridiales bacterium | reverse complement strand
ATGAAAGGTCTGCCCGGAGCAAAAATTCAGACAGCCGCTGTTTACCAGCATATAAAGCCTTTTTCCATTTGCAGCGGCCCATTTGTCCAGTTCCTCTATCCTTTTAAGGTCGCGGTTATACTCACGCTGAATGTAGTATTCATCAAATAAGTGTGCTGTGTACTGCATTCCCTTGACAGTTCCGATCCTCATGTTTACCGATGCCCGCACCCGGACAGGCCTGCCTTCCCTGCTTTTTACAATATGGGCAACTGCCGGTGAGGCGGTGGTTACAATATCAACCCCGCCAACCAGGTCATCCAGATAATCAAGCACCGAATTAACCGAATTTTCCAGATGCTGTGAAATTGCATTTTCACCATAGCAGTTGGAGTTGAATAATAAATCCAAAAGTATTCCCCTTTTTTTTAGTTCACGCAAATCATGCTCCAGAATATGCTGGGCATGCCAGTTGGTGTAACCCCTGCGCCTTGTCATAACAGCCCGTCCGCTGGCTGAGTCCATCCAGGGAAAGTACACTTCTGCAATTCTGCTTATATACGGGTCAATTGTGTCTATAAAGGAAAAATCCTCACCGCTGAGTTGATAGCCTACAGCAAATTTCATCTTACTCCCCTTCTTCTGCTCTTTTCAATAACCTTGCATGTATATTTAACGAGCACGGGGGTCATTCGGGTCATAGTCGGACCAGTCTACAAGCCAGGGTTTTTCCGTACGGAAAGGCCGCTTGAATGTATTCTTTATGGCTTTGCGTTTTTCCAGCTCTATCATGCATGCCCTTATGCAGCCCCGTCCGCCGCATACAGCTTCGCCATGGGTGAATACATTCCTGGGCTTTTTATAAAAGGGAGTGTATGGCGACGGCCTGAAATCATCCCTTCCCTCGATGTAATAGCCGACTTCTCCTTCCTTTACGGGTTCAGCACCTCTGAAAGCCCAAAGGCATTTCTGGGGATCGAATTCCCCCCATTCCACCTGACGGCCGGCCAGGGTCACCTTTACGGTTTTATGGGGATTTATAGCCTGACCGGGACAATTACGGACACAGCTCATGCAGCGGTTGCAAAGCGGAGGACCGTCATAAATGGGATCGGGCTCAAGCTCCATTTCGGTCATGACCATGGCGAAACGTTGTCTGGGACCGAATTCAGGAGTAAGGAATATTTTTGAATATCCGATTTCACCAAGCCCTGCAAGATAGGCTGCAATACGTACATGAATAAGTACATCAGGTGCAGGTTTGTCAGGAGCTACAGGTTTGCTGTTAAGCATATTATTCATGATAGGCGGCTGAGGCTTGCTTTCATCGGGCTTTACCCAGCTGTCCACAATATTTCCGAATACACTTTCATACCCAAAAGGCATCGCCTCATAGCCTTCATCTTCAAAAATACGGCTGAAGCGTATAACAAAGTTGGGCATAAAGACTGTATTAATAGCCCCGTAGGCCATGGAAGAATAGTTGCTGAAGTGAGTACCCTCTTCGATTCCCCTGAGCGCTCCCCTGTTTATGCGAAACCCTACTACTATCATGGATTTTGCGTTTGGCATTATGAAGCGGGGATCCATCTGCCTGGGAGCACCTTCAAACCTCGACATAGGAGCTATTCCGACAAGATCTGCCCCCATGTCCTTTGCTATCTTTTTAACAGTTGAAGAATCCAACATATAAACCCCTCCCCGGATATGTAAATATGACGTGCAGTCAGGCGCCAAAGATGTGAAAAAGACAGTATTTTGTCCTAAGGTATTCTATCTGGCCGT
>JAAZHD010000317.1 GCA_012510895.1 Clostridiales bacterium | reverse complement strand
CAATATGATAGTGTCAACTTTTTGTAGGATTTTTCAGAACAAATCTTCTTTGGTAAAGCCTAAAACTAAATTAATTCAGCATGTTGGATGCAACGAAGAATCCTATATACCGGCGTTACCTTCCCCATTTTTAATACAAATATATTCCCTATTTCATCAGGATTAAATCCTAAAAATGCATTCTTTGTCCGTTTTATGGCCTTCTTTATATATTGCTCAAGTTCTTCATCCTTCCGTAAGTGTTGCGGCCCTACTCGCCCTCCATTAACCCAATAAACCCTCAGCTTCGACATAAAGGATAATCCTTCCTTACTCCAACCCATTGGTCGACTGCTTAATCTCGACGACAATACATGGCTGACTTGCCCTTCTGCACAACTTCCTCCACATCTTTCGTACTTCTTTATCTCTATCCCTTCCCAGTTTTTAAGCATGTACTTCCTGAATTTATTAATCCGTTCCTTCTCTTTTTCCGTTCTTGCTCTTTTCATCATCTCTCTTACCAGTTTGCAGAATCCTTCCCTGTCTGCTCCTTTGAGTGTTTCCCTCAATGAATTCCGATATTCAGGCTGGCTTCCCGTTGCTTCCATAAGTGCCTTGTTTTGATGATACTGATCCAGTACATGCGCTGCTTTGGGCAAGTATTCTTTCCCTGCCTTTATCCACGTTGCTCCATCTCCATGTATGTAGATCCTTTCCAATACTTCCTCATCATAGTGTTCGTATATATATTGACTTACCTCCAGCCATAATTCTTCTACATCACTCCCATATGCGCTGAAATGACGAGGGTTTACACACTCGTATCGATTCTTGCTTACCCTCCTTACACCCTCATATACCGTTATCAACGGTACACTCGTGTCGCTCCCGTCCTGTAATTTTACATGATCTTCATCTGCCGCAACATGCAGTATCTTTACTAACCGTTTCCCTCCCGGCTCATCCAGCTTAAGGTCATGTATTTTCCTCACCTTGTTCATTACTGTCTGCCGACTTATTCTACTTTCAGTTACATGCCTGCTACTTTCTCCATACGATGCCTCAGCTGAATGATTTACCAATTCCGCCGCCACTGATAATGACACTCGTTCATATGATTCCACTCCTGCCACCTTGTCTACTGGATGCACATATTCCTCTTCTCTCTTGTCCCAATAATATGTCCTAGAATATGTCATCTCTCCAAATTGCGTATAGATGGTCCTTTCTTCGTTCCTTCGTTCTACTACCAGCCCACGTCTCCGGCGGCCTGCCTTATCCTTTGCTACACATTCGTCAATTCCTTCCAGATAAACTTTCATTATTCCTTTCAGAAAATTATCGCTTATCTTCTTAAATCCTTCCTCCAATTCATATAATGTCTTTACTTCTCCATCTGAAACAAATTTTATAATATTTTCGATGAATTCAATACAAACTTGTTGTATAATGTTATTCAAAGAGACCTCTCCTTCCTTGGTGGTTTTTGTTTGGTTAATTTAATTATACCAAAGAAGATTGGTCTCTTTTACTTTTATCCTACAACTATTTTACACCGAGGTTCGGGAGTTTGACAGTTAGTTATTAAAAATAAGAGTTCGAGAAGCCTGAAACCCATTGAGAAATGGGCTTTTTTGATGCAAAAAATCTGTCAAATTAATAATTCTGTAAACTTTATAAACTTAGT
>JAAZHD010000316.1 GCA_012510895.1 Clostridiales bacterium | reverse complement strand
TTAAGGGTTTTTGTAGCAAATGGCGGGAATGTATATGATATATTTATGCAAAAGAAGAAGGAGACAATAAAGGAAGAAAAGAAAATATAAGTGGACCGGGAAATAATCAGGAAACGAAAGTATAACGCATCTCATGAGACAATAGGAAATATTACTATTTTGAACATGGGTAAGAGGACTTGGATTTCACAACTTCTCAATTCGATAAGGGATGCTTAAATAAAGGATGCTTAAAAACGATAGATACAGGGGGATTACTTTTTTCAAAACCGCAGAGTATCTTGACGCTATCCTCACTAATAATATTCTTGACAAATATGATATGGATATCAATAAGCTTTTACATAATGTGCAGAAAAAAATTAATGAAAATGAGCAGATCAGTGTTTCTATCTTTGTTGGAAGGAAAGTAAATGAAATTTCTCAGCTGAAAGAATCTTACACATCTTCGCTCATTGCTATGAATTACCGGTTCTATCGGGGAAAAAGCTGTGTCGTTTTTTATGAAAAAATCAAGGACGCATATTTTAACTATGATATCAGAGAGTTTACGTCATTTCCTATGTTAATTGAGGCTATAGAGAAAAACAGGACGGAAGATATTATCAGTGTGGTAGATGATATGTTTTCCGAATTTCAGAATTCCTTTTTGGCTCTTGAAGTCATAAATATATATTTAAACAGTTTTGTGCTGGAAATTATGAGAATCGTAAGTCAAATGGACGGGGATATTGGTGATTATGTGAAAGAATTATCTATACTTAACCGTGAAATTAAAAATATAACTATTGCAGATTTAAAATCGGCGGTTGTTCAGTTTTCGCTAAAAAGTTCAGCCTATATAAAGAGTTTACGGGACAGAAAATCCATAGGTATTATCGCCGAGGTTAAGGAATACATACTCAAAAATTATCATAATGATATTACCCTGAAGAGTATAGCAGAAATTTTTTATTTAAACCCTGTTTATCTTGGACAGCTATTCAAAAATAACTTTGGTATTTCCTTCAACGATTATTGAACTAATCTTCGGATAGATCAGGCCAAAAAGCTGTTAAGGAGAAGCGATATGAAAATTTATGAAATCGCTGATAGAGTTGGTTATAGGGATCCGGATTACTTTATTAATAAATTCAGGCAAAAGGTTGGCATGACGCCTTCTCATTACAGAAAAAGTATTTTGGAAGAAGAAAAATAACAGTAAAAGCTAAACTTTTTTATGTAAAAACTAAAGTTTCCCCTGTTGTTTGCCATTAGATACGAAAATATAATGAGGTTACAGCTACCACAATTCATACAAAATAATTTTAGTTAAAAGGGGGAATCTCCATGAAAAGCAAACGGAGCATCATCATGGTATTTGTTGCTCTCTTTTTGGTAGCCGCTTTATTCGTTGGATGTAGCCAAAGCGCTAAGCCCGGTGGTTCCGATGTTACTGATGAGCAATCGGATGCACCATCTGGGGGCGAACAGGGAGGTGAAGAAGAGGGAGGACAAGAAGAAAAGCCCACGGAGGTTAAGACTTATACTGCATTC
>JAAZHD010000315.1 GCA_012510895.1 Clostridiales bacterium | reverse complement strand
ACTGTTTATTTTTATAACCCTGGCCAATATATAGTTTTTCTTTTAATTTATTTAACAATCCTTTATCAGCCAGCCTTTCCAGGGCATAAATGAGGCTGCCATAGCAAGCTGAACAGGCACTATCCTCCACAATATACCTTGATAACTGCTGCACTCTTCTTGAAGGTGTTAATCTTCTTAAGCGGGTAGCTTTATTCAACTCAACAATATCAGCATTTACCAAGTCGGTTGTACCTACACCGATATCTTCAGCCATGGTAATGTAGGGAATTTCATCAACACTAAAGCCCAATAAATGTGCTGCATATGTATCAATAAGTACAGGGTCCTTTCCGACGATGATCCTGTTCATCTGCACCGGATTACCGCCTTCCTCAAAGTTTAGGTCGCCATTCATACCATCAACAATTATAAGATCTTGTTTGATAAGCTTGTTTAAATACGCTATCGGTTTATGCAAACCCAAAGTATGAAATCTTCTTTTCTCAGAATTGGGGATACAGCCCTTCATATTTTTTAAAGCACAAGTGATGTTTGTTTGACAGTGTCCTTTAAGAACCGGTATATTAATCAAATAATCAAGCTTTGTAACATAATCACAGATCTCTATCCTCAAACCATTTATTTCAAAGCCAGTACGTCTATCTTTTTGCAGATCAACAAGAGGAAGCTGGTATTGCTTCGCCAAATCTTCATAGCCACATACTTTAAAAGCTTTTGAGGTCCTGTCTCCCACCCATGAGCCTTCCATAATAACTATTTTCTTGCGCCCTTTCTCCTGCAAATATTCAACCAGCCCTGCTACTATTTCAGGCGAAGTTGTGGCACCCGAGCTTGCAGGCTTGGCAACAACAAGATTTGGTTTTATGCCAATCAGGTCATTTTCCCCTATTTCTGCTTCCGGCTTTATTACTGCTAACAACTCTTTTATCATTTCTTTAGGGTTGTCCCCATAAATAATACGAATCCCATTTTTACCAATCATCTCTCTAAGCTCCTTTATTTGTCGTCTTGAAAATATTGTATAATTATTTTAATTGTATCAGAGATTGTCATTTTTAACGTCTTATTAAATCAGATTTTATACCCCTTTTTGCCTGGCTTTTCTTTGTCAAAGGATACGCCGTTGAGTAATAGTCCATATTCTTTATAAAAGTATCTAGAGGTGCTTGTTATAGCACCTCTAGTTTTTATCTTAAATAACTCCTTAAACCATTTCATTCTATTGCTTTTATTTGTGCCGGATTAAAGTAAAGCTAGCCTCCCTTGCGAAATAGTTCGACAAAATACCTCTCTAAATTGTTATGATCAAAATAGATTTTTGTATGTAAATCTTCTTTTCTATCAAAAGGTAATAAAAGATGATAGCCGCTCTTAACAGAACTATCGCCTCTTTCAGTTTTATAGAGGCATTCAACGCGTGCCGTTACATAACTTCCAATCCTCAGCCAGGGTGCAGGAATTATGTTTATTACAGAACCATCAAAACAAAGACCTTCTCTTTTTAAGGTTTTAAGTTTATGCCTATTATAAATGCTTTTAATTTTAAGGCCCCCAGCAAAAATAATCCATAGTGCACCATTTATAATGTATGGTCGACTTCTACTTAAAATCCCTATTATGAAAAACGGAATGCCAACTATAAAGATAACAAACTTCCCCAACTCATCCCAAGGGGTTTCAACAATTTTCAATTAAAGCACCTCCAAATTTTGAAAAGTTAATTTAGATTTGCAGGTCAATTT
>JAAZHD010000314.1 GCA_012510895.1 Clostridiales bacterium | reverse complement strand
TGCTGGATGCATTCTTCAAGCTAACCCCTCCTCATATAACCTATAATGGGTACTATATTAAACAGCAGTAAATTACTGTTTAAATTGCATTATAACGCACCTAATCGGTTAAAGTCTAATTATTTTAAACGCTTTATTCGAGATCTTCGGGATTTCTCATTCCCGGATGAATGCTGGTTCTTTTATTTATAACAGCACCCGGGGGTTTTTCAACTTTACCTGAGAGCAGGGGATCATCAGTTTCCTCCATCCAGGCCCGAAGCCTCCGGGCCAAATCTTCGTATACATGCCAGTATTCCGGCCTTCCAACCAGGTTATTCCTCTCCGCAGGATCATAATACAGATCAAAAAGCTGCTCTCTTTCTATAGTTCTGTCCAGCAAACCGTTTTCCAGCAAAAATGATTTTGCAGGTCCGTCATCGATATTTGCGGCTGCCACACGGTCATAATCATCATCAAAATATTTCATATATTTATATCTTTCCGTCCGTATACAGCGCATCGGCTGATAAGACGCATGGAAGGTGACTTCAGAAAAAATCTCATCCCGGATTTTTTCAGCAGAACCGTTAAGCAGCGGGACCATGGATTTCCCCTGAAGCCACTCAGGAGAATCTAAATTCAGTATCTCACAAAGAGTGGGGAATACATCCAGATGAGATACCAAAGCATCAATTGCCCTGCCCTTGCAAGGATTTCCGGGATATTTCAGAATAAGGGCAATCCTGATGCCCGTATCATACAGGTTACATTTCATGAACGGAAAAGCTATTCCATGGTCAGTTGTGAATATAACCAGGGTATTGTCCTCCAATCCGGATTCTTTCAGGGCGTCCAAAACCATTCCCGCACATTGATCAGCAATTCGCGCTGACGTTATATACGCTGCCATGTCCTCCCGATTTTGCCGGTTGTCATAAAGGGGAAGGGGCGGCAGTACATGGTCAGGGTTTATGTCCTCATCAATCTCAGGATATACCCGGTGAGTATTATACATGCCGAATGACAGAAAAAAAGGACCGTCCTTCTTATTGCGAATGTACTCCGCAGCTTTTTCCGCAAAGTACAAGTCCCTGCTGCGGTGGTCTGCGAAGCTCTCAGCCTCGCGTTTAAATATTTTTTGATATCCGATCATCTCCACCTCTGCCTGAGGCGCTTCATGCTGCACACCGCTCAATACGGTTTCATATCCCGCTTCATTAAAAAATTGCACCATATGTTTGCTGTAATCATTGAGCCTAAAGCCCCGGTGAGCCAATCCAAGCATCCCGCAGGAATGAGGTGACATGCCGGTCAGCAGTGCAGCCCGGCTGGGTGAACAGGTAGGTCCGGCACAGTATGCATGCCTGAACAAGGTTCCCTCCCGGGCAAGCTTCATAAGATTAGGAGTAGGTATATTATGCCCGTACGGTTGAAGGTAGGTTCCGCTGTCATGGGTATGTATGTATAATATATTCATCATTTAAGGTTTCCTCCTCTCAACTTTTCAGGGCTTGTATTCTATAAAAAACCCGTGCTCCTGTGTGAAACTGATGAAAAATCAGCTCCACCGCAGCACGGACCTAACTTACTTGCTGACAATCTTCTCAATTGCTTTTTCCAATACTTCCTGTATTTCCTGAGCAGTTCTGCGGTATTCTTCAACTGAAAGGCCAAATGGATCGGATATGTCTTTATCAGTCATTCCCGCATATTCCTTAAGGGTGTATATTTTGCCCCACAAGTTTGGAATCTGAGATAAAACGGCAGTTTTATGGCTCTCTGTCATGGTCAATATCAGGTCTGATTTTAAAAGTTTTTCAGTCTCAGCTGCTTGGGCCCTGTGATCTTCCAGAGAAATATCACGTCCCTCCATCACCCTGATTGCATTGGGGCTTGCCGTCTGACCCGGAAAAGCTGCAATTCCGGCGGATTCGACCTCAATACCCTCTATTCTCCTTTCCCTGAGCATGGCTTTTAAAATGGCGGCTGCCATGGGGCTTCTGCAGGTATTGCCGGTACACACAAATAAAATTTTCATATAGATTCCCTCCGATACCGTTAGATAAACTTTTCATATAAATAACCTAGGATTCCAGGTCAATAACATGAAAGCCCGCAGCTTTAACAATACGATTCATAACAGCCAAGCCTATCCCCTTTTCCTCTACGGCTTCCGCCAGAATAAGATCTACTCCCAGGGAATCAAATTCCCTTAAGCAGGCGAAGAGATTACCGGCTATTTCTGACGGATTATTACCGTCTCCCAAGGAAAGCCGGATACCATATCTGCACTTCCGCAGGGACTGCTCAGTTGCCAGTATGCCTGCCTTCTTTCCCTCCCTCTCCAACTCAAGGGCTTTGCGGTTAACATAGTCCGCAAACGAATATACACTGCCCCTTATCAGGACAACAGGCGCATTTGGTGCGTAATGCACATACTTCATTCCTGGAGATATGGCTTTTTCATCTTCAAATAAAGGTCTGCGTACGCTGGAATGTATCCTGACCTGCCCTGCCTTTTCACGCAGCATTTCCGGTGTAACTCCTCCCGGCCTCAGAATAAGAGGCACTTCACCTGTGCAGTCAAGGACAGTGGATTCCACCCCCACACAACTGGATCCTCCATCCAGAATCATGGGAATGCGGCCATTTAAGTCTTCCAAAACATGTCCGGCTGTGGTAGGGCTGGGTTTACCGGACCGGTTGGCACTGGGCGCCGCAACAGGCACTCCGGCCAGAGCTAAAAGCTTAAGGGCTGCAGGATGGGCAGGCATCCGAACCCCCACCGTATCCAAACCGGCAGTTACTTCCTCAGGTATTAAGGAGGACTTTTTTAATATGATAGAAAGCGGACCCGGCCAGAAAGCTTCTGCCAGTAAAAGAGCTTGTTTTGGTATATCCTCAACGAGATCCTTCCATTGATTAACATCATAAATATGGACAATAAGGGGATTATCACCCGGTCTTCCTTTGGCCTCAAATATTTTACGGACCGCTTCGGCTTCTAAAGCATTGGCACCCAGACCATATACAGTTTCTGTAGGAAAAGCTACTGCTTCCCCTGCCCGAATCAAATCGGCAGCTTCCTGTATCTTTTTTATATCTTCCTCAGGGTCGGTTATAGTCAGAACCCTTGTCTTCATCAGTATACTCCTTCAGGCGGCTCCGGCACCTAAAAATTATCCTTCCACTTCCTGCAGCTTTTCCATTTGCTCAGCTTGAGCCAAGGCTTCTATCATCTCCTGAAGATTGCCGTCCAAAAAGTCCTCCAGTTGATGAATTGTCATTCCGATTCTATGATCAGTTACGCGGCCCTGAGGAAAATTGTATGTTCGTATCCG
>JAAZHD010000313.1 GCA_012510895.1 Clostridiales bacterium | reverse complement strand
TTGAAAAATACAAAATTTCAGAATCCACATGGCTTACCGGCAGAAGGTCATTATATGAGTGCAAGGGATATTGCAATCCTTGCGCGTCATTTAATAATCAATCATCCTAAGATATTAGAAATAGAATCACAGACTGAATTTACTTTTAATGGTATTACCCAAAAGAACCGCAATCCGCTGTTAGGCACTATTCCGGGTGCCGATGGGTTAAAAACCGGATGGACCAATGAGGCAGGCTATTGTCTGGTTGGAACAGCCAAAAAAGATAATATGCGCTTAATCTCAGTAGTTATGAAAACTTCTGATGAGGCAGAAAGATTGAATGCATCAAGAGAGCTTCTTAATTATGGCTTTCGGAACTATGAGATTGCTGAAGTACTGCAGAAAGGGGAATCGGTAGGAGAAATTGATGTCAAGAACGGTAAAGAATTATTCCTTCCCTTAATAACAAAGGATTCGGCTAAACTTATAGTTGAAAAGAAAAAAATAGATGCCATAGAAAAGCATCTTGTATTAGATGAAGAAATTATTACAGCCCCTGTAAGCAAAAATCAAAAAGTAGGTAAACTTGAAATCAGGCTGGATGGTGAATTGCTTGATTATGTTGAGGTAGTAACATCTAAGGGAGTTGAAAAAGCAGGCTTTTTTGAGCTGCTCTGGCGGGGAATAATTGATTTCTTTAAGTCCTTATTTTGAAATATCAAAAGAGTACTTTAGCATACAATACAATTAGTTGAAGGAGATACACAATATGTCAATAATTATAGGGATTGATATAGGCGGAAGCACCACTAAAATTGTTGGTCTTCGGGAAAGAAAAATCTTCAGTCCGATGCTGGTAAAAGCTAACGATCCAGTAGCATCCATATATGGCGCTTTTGGTAAGTTTTTAAATGCAAACAAATTAAAACTTGCTGATATTCAACGTATAATGATAACCGGAGTTGGATCTTCTCACATTACTGAACCTCTCTACGGAATACCAACAGGAAGAGTTGATGAATTTCATGCTATTGGTAAAGGCGGGCTTTTTCTATCAGAATTATCCAGGGCTATAGTCGTAAGCATGGGAACAGGAACAGCCTTCATAATTGCCGATGAAAACGGCGAAGAACATATAGGAGGAACCGGCATAGGCGGCGGTACTTTACTTGGTTTATCTAATAAAATGCTTAATATACGCCATTTTGATGACCTTATTGAGATGGCCAAAGATGGTGATTTATCTAATATAGACTTAAATATTGCAGATATTACAAAAGATAGACTGGAAACTCTGCCGCCTGAAATAACAGCCTCAAATTTTGGAAAAATCAGCGATCTTGCCACAAAAGCAGATATTGCTTTGGGAATTATTAATCTGGTATTCCAAACTATCGGCATGTTTGCCGTTTTTGCTTCCCGTATTCATAAAACAAATGATATAGTACTGACCGGAAATTTAACACATGTGCCTCAGGCCCATGAAATTTTCGATACACTGCATAAGCTTCACAAAGTCAACTACCATATGCCTAATAATGCTGAGTTTTCCACAGCAGTAGGAGCAACGCTTTCACTGCCGAAATATATGTTATGATTTCTTAAAAAGCATTTTTTATATGATTATGAATTATTTCTTTACCGGGCTGTATGATGATTTCCAATACATCAAAACGGCAAGATCTTTCTCCCCAGCCCTTTTCTTGTAAATACCACATTGCAATCTTTTTATATTTACTTTGTTTTCTAAAATTCACAGCCTCTGCAGGTAATCCATAGGCTATGTTTTTTCTTGTTTTAACCTCTACAAAAATTATATCATCACCTTTTTTTGCAATGATATCTGCTTCCCCTAACCGACATCTATAATTCCTTTCCAATATTTTATATCCATTTGACTCTAAATAACTGCATCCTCTTTCTTCTCCCCATTTTCCCAGTTCCAGTCTGTGTCTATT
>JAAZHD010000312.1 GCA_012510895.1 Clostridiales bacterium | reverse complement strand
CTGATATGTTGTTATATTCTTGCTTTTGTCTTATCAAGTTTTACCGGCAAGGATTTTCTCTCAATTGCCTGGGAATCAGGTGCAGTCACAACAGGTCCGATAATGGTACCTTTTGTAATGGCTCTCGGACTTGGTTTGGCATCTATTCGTGCTGATAAGACTTCAGAAGAAGATAATTTTGGATTGATTGCTCTTTGTTTGATTGGGCCTATTATTACAGTATTAATTTTAGGCATGTTTTTCAGTCCTTCTGGAGGAAGCACTATGACAATTCCCAATTTGGAATCTGTAACCGATATTATTCGACTTTATTATTCGAGTTTACCGGATTATACTAAACAAGTTGGAATAGCTTTATTCCCTATATTATTGACTTTTGCAGCTTTCCAAATTTTTAAGACAAGACTGAAGATGAAGGACATTGTAAAAATAAGCATTGGAACGATATATACTTATATGGGCCTTGTTCTATTTTTAATTAGTGTGAATATAGGTTTTATGCCTATTGGATATCAGCTGGGCGCCACCATTTATGAAAAAAATGGCGGTATAATATTGATATTGGTGGGAATGATTATTGGATATTTTGTTGTTGTTGCAGAATCAGCTGTTTTTGTTCTCAAAAGACAGGTAGAGGAGGTTACAAGCGGCGCAATCTCGGGAAGAGCAATGGGAATAGGATTATCCGTTGGAGTCGCGATATCGGTAGGATTTGCTATGCTGCGTGTTATTACGGGATGGTCACTTTTATACTTCGTTATTCCGGGATATGTGTTTGCTTTATTGCTTTCATTTATTGTGCCGCACCTATATACATCTATTGCTTTTAATTCCGGAGCAGTGGCTTCAGGACCATTGGCAGCGACTTTTATGCTTCCTTTAGCCATAGGAGTTTCTGAGGCAAATGGAGGCAATGTATTCACCGATGCGTTTGGAATTGTGGCTCTTGTTGCCTTGACGCCGGTTATTACATTGCAGTTGTTTGGTTTGGTCTTTACAATAAAATCAAAACTTGCGAAGACAGCAATGGTTGTTCCCAGTGCAGAGGATACTATAATAGAATTGGATTATTCAGTGTCAGAACGAACTGGCGATAATTTTACAGATGATATAAAGAATAATAGTAAAGAGAATTCTAATAATAACATGGACAATGCAGTGTTTAATAGTTACAATAACAATAAGTAGTATCTATAATGGAGGAAAATGATGTTTTACCGCTCAGAGACTGAGACTGGACTGGATGCGCTGATTACAATAGTGGATCATCGTCTGAAAAATGTTCTTTTAAATGTGTACAAGAACAGTAAAATACCAATATTATTATTGACTCATGGCAGGGGAACAGCCAAGTCAATGGTTTATGAAGTTCTTGGGTATGACGGCAGAAAGAAAACTGTTTCTGTCAGCATTCAAACGAAAAATATGGCAAATCAATTGATAAAAATATTAAGTGAGCGTATTGATTTCAGCAAGGAATATACAGGAATTGCTTTCACAATAAATGTAAGCAGTATAAGCAATGTCCTTTATAACCTTTGTGTTCAGGCAGAAGAAAATTTTATGTTAGGAAGTGAAGATATGGTCTTAGCATCAGCAAAAGAACCCTATCATTTGATTATTGCAATTGTCAACAGCGGATTTCTTGATCAGGTTATGACTGCGGCAAAGAAAGCCGGAGCTAGCGGGGGTACCGTGGTTCAAGCCCGTGGGTTAGGCTCAAAAGAAGCACAGAAATATCTCGGTATAACTATTCAGCCGGAAAAGGACCTAGTACTTATTTTAGCTCCAAAAGAAAAGAAATTGGGTATTAT
>JAAZHD010000311.1 GCA_012510895.1 Clostridiales bacterium | reverse complement strand
TTTAGCAATTATAGCGATAGGAAAGAGTGCAGCTCCAAACATCATTATTAAATGTAATGAAGTAGTTTGACTTCTGTAGAGCTTACTTACGCCTTTTGCATCAATTACCTTGTATCCTACTTTCATACGAACTAAAAATGTACTGGCCATACCTTGCCTGCCTTTTTCTAAAAAATCAATCATATTAGTATGACTGCCTACAGCGACTATCAGATCTGCTTTATTTTCATAAGCATAGATCAGAGCTACATCCTCGCTAGTACCTGGATATGGAAACTTCTCTGCCTTAAGACTCAAGCGAGTTATTCGCTCCATTCCAGGAGCGTATCCATTAGGGTATGCATGAACAATAATGTGTTTGGATTTTTTTAAAGCATAGTCGCTGACACTATCCATATCTCCTATAATAAGATCCGGTACCCATCCAAATTCCAACAGAGCATCTGCTCCTCCATCAACTCCTATCATTACAGGTTTTATTTCTTTAATATAAGGACGTATTGTCCATAAATCATCCTTATAGTTCTTTCCTCTCGTTACGATGAGTACATGTTTGTTTTCAATGATTAAGTTTATTTTTGGTAAATTTACAGGAGAAAGAATAAAATCTTTTTCTTTTTCTGCATAAGTCAGCGTATTGTTAATAAACCTATGTAATACTTCACTGATATTTTCTGAAGCATTTTCCATTTTTATTTTTATTTCTTTTTTGTTTAATGGTTGAACCTTACATATAGGATAATTATTAAGATATAAGGTATTGTTATATATTTCTATTAGATCATTTTCTTTTACTCGCTGAAAAAAGCCAAGACCTAAATTATCATACAAGGGAATACCTGCATTCATAAGTATTTGAGGCCCCTGATTAGGAAATCTTCCACTAATAGAAAGATCACAATTGATAACTGCCTTTACTTTTTTTTCTGCTAAATGGATAGCTGCTACTTCATCCAAATCCTGATGATAAATTACAGCAATATCAGATGATGAAAGTCGATCTATTAGCTTTTTGGTCTTCATATCCTTTTTAGCAGTTCCGCGAATCATTTTTTTGCACTCCAAACTAAGAATACTAGTATTCTTAGCTTTAATATTCGTTTTATACATTGCATAAAAAAGAAGATCCTAAATGGTACTAAACCTTAATGGATCTTCTTATAATTTTTATTCAATAATATATACACTAGGCATTCTTGTTTTTTGAATCATATGAATTCACTATGTATTTCGAGTCTGCATACGCAATTTATCAGCTATCATTGCAATAAACTCTCCGTTGGTTGGTTTTCCTTTTTCATCATGGATTGTATACCCGAATAATTTATTTATGGTTTCTATTCTTCCGCGACTCCATGCCACTTCGATGGCATGGCGAATTGCACGCTCTACTCGGCTGGGGGTGGTATTAAATTTTTTAGCTATACCAGGATATAGTTTTATGGTTATACCGCTTAATAGATCCATATCATTTACTACCATGGTAATGGCCTCTCTTAGGTATTGATATCCTTTAATATGGGCGGGTACACCGATTTCATGGATAATACTTGTTATATCAGATTCCAGATTCTTCTCATTTTTTTTACTTTGTGGCTTAGTATTAAAGATATAGGAAGGTGCTCTCTGAATGAGATAGGACGAAGTATGTTGATGGAATGTCAACTCTCGAATACGCCTTAAAAAAATTTCCAGATTAAAAGGTTTAACGATATAATAATCAGCACCTAATGAAATTGCTCGTTGTGTAATTTTATCCTGGCCAACAGCAGAAAGAATTATTATCTTAGGCTTTTGTTCCATTTTCTCCTCGTTAAGTTTCTCCAATACTCCTAACCCATCCATTTGAGGCATTATAATGTCTAAAACCACTAAATCCGGCTGAAGTTTGTGAATTAGGTCTAATGCTTCAACTCCATCATAAGCCACGGCTACAACTTCCATATCATCCTGTTTAGATAAATATTCAGCTATTATATTACAAAAATCTTTATTATCATCAGCAATGAGTACAGTTATCCTGTCATTCATAAAAACACCCCTATATCACATTTATAAAAAATGAGATTTGCTAAATGCTTCCTGGATTTCCTGTTCGATCTATATATTCGACAAAATAGCTGGTAATCCTGCTAGGAAGAAAGGTTATGATTAGGAAAAATAAATGTGCGTATTACTGTCTGTTCTAATCTATTATTTTATTCACTTCATCCAACATCCATTCTATAAAAATACCATAGCCTTTTTTTGGATCGTTTACGAAAACATGAGTTACTGCACCTATAATTCTTCCATTCTGTATTATGGGGCTGCCACTCATACCCTGAACGATACCGCCTGTTTTTTCTAATAATCTTGTATCTGTAATTTCTAAAACTAAACCTTTGGGATTTGGTGATGTCTGTCTGTTTACCCTAATGATTTCAATATCATATTCCTGAATACCTTTGTCATCAACTGTTGTCAGTATAGTAGCTTTCCCAGGTCTGACTTGATATTGATATGCTATTGGCAAAGGAGCCTTGTATATAGGATTCTGTATTTTGCTAATGGATTTTCCATAAATACCAAATCCAGTATTCTTGATTATTTTACCAAGAACCTTTCGGTCATGAGAAAAATTGCCTACCAATTCTCCGGGAAGCCCCTTTTTTCCAATTTTTACATCAATAATGGTAGATTCAGATATTTCTCCACCTTTTACAGATAGCAAAGTGCCGGTATCAACATCTGTTATAGCATGCCCGAGCGCACCCATATATTGAGTTTCCGGGTCTATAAATGTTAACGTTCCGACCCCAGCAGTACTATCTCTAACCCAGAGGCCAAGTCTATATTTTGAATCTCTTTCGTCTGCCACTGGACGAATACGGGCAATAAGAACACGATTATCTCTTTTATATTCCAATTCAACTTCCTTGCCCTTTACCTTGTTTACCAAATGGGATAAATGCGTCGCATCTTTTACAGCTACACCGTTAACCTTTGTTATAATGTCACCAGGCAGTAAACCGGCATCTATAGCTGGGAAGTGAGTAATTCCATGTTTATCTGTTACATCCGAAGTGCCTACAATTAATGCACCATCGGTATAGAGCGAAACACCGATTGAATTTCCTCCCGGTATTAACCTTTTAGGCGATGTTACATGTATGGTTAATTGCTTAATAGGAAAGAAACCAAATAGCATTAATTCTAAGTTTACATTCCCTTGCGTAATAGGCTCTATATATAAAGGTTCATTAATATTATATGTTTTCTTATTTATCAAGGAATCCCCATTAAATTTTAAAACGTTCACTTCATTTTGTTCATTTCGGATTTTTGCTCGTATGGGCAAATCGAATTCTAATATTTGGGTATCTCCTTCGAACAATTGCAATTCAGCAGGAAATCGGACAATCTCCTGCACCATTGACGAATAATTAAATACTAGTAGTAATGCTGTTAGTAAAACCCCAATTATTTTCTTTTTCCTTTTCTTTATCATCTTTCACGCTCCTGCATCCTCGTTTTCTGTTTGAAAAAAAATAGATTATAACTAATTTTAAGGTAACCTTACAGTCGTGATTTATACTGGGAATATGTGAAAGAGTGATATCGAAGTTTAGATAGAACTTCATTTGTGGTTTTCTTTAATAAGTAAAGCAGATTTAATTAATTCGTCTGCATGTTCCAGACTCAATGGAGTTAACAATGTACCTCCAATAAGTCTGGCAATTTCTTTTTTTCGTTCATTATAGTTTAATTTGTTTACTACAGTTCGAGTTCGTCCATCTGCTTCCAATTTCTCTATGGCAAAATGTTTATCTGCCATTGCTGCTATCTGTGGGAGATGAGTCACACATATAACTTGACGATTTCTGGAAATAGAACAAATTTTTTCGGCTACTTTTTGTGCTGTTCTGCCGCTTATACCTACATCAATTTCATCAAATATCATAGTTGGAATTTCATCCAAATCACCTAAAATTGTTTTAAATGCAAGCATCAGCCTAGACATTTCTCCTCCAGAAACAATTTTTTCTAAAGGTTTTAAAGGTTCACCTGCATTAGTAGAAATTAAAAAATTAACTGTATCAAAACCGTTCCTTGTTATTCCTTTAATATCGGTAGAATCTTCATTAGCAAATTCGGGAGATGTTATTGACACTACAAAATTAGCACGATTCATGTTAAGATCTGCCAACTCGTTTGCTAACCTCTGTTCAAGCAGAAGTGCGCACTTTTTTCTCATTTCTGAAAGTTTACTACATCGTTCAATTACTAATTTATATAGTTTATTGTAAGTTGTTATTAGTTCATCTAGTCGTTCCTGACTGTTCTCTAAAACATTTAGTTCTTTTTCTAAACTTTCTTTTAAATTTAATATCTCTTCAATAGTGTTCCCATATTTACGTTTCAATGAAAAGATTTGTTCCAATCTGTTTTCTAATTCTGCTAATCGACCTGGATCAAAATCAAAATTATCTCTATAAGATCTCAATTCATGGGATAAATCCTCTAAAGTATATAGAATGCTTCTAAGACCCTCCAGAATAGAATCTAATGAATCATCAATTCCTTCAATTTCTTCAAGTTGGCTGATGATTTTGGATAGCTTATCAATTATTGAAACACTATTTGCATCGCCTGAATAAAGCTCATAATAACTTGATGCTACTGCATTAGCAATTTTTTCAGCATTAATCAAGATGGCTCTTTCTCTTCTAATTTCCTCTTCCTCGCCAGGTTGAAGAGAGGCATTGTAAATCTCCTCGATCTGATAGCGTAAAATATCCTTACGACGCTCGCCATCCTTATTCCAGTTTTGGAGTTTTATAATTTCTTTATTAACGGTTTGAAGGGCAGACCAAACGTCTTGAACTTTTGATTTTTGCTTTTCAAGTTCGATGCCGCCTAATTTATCTAATAATTCAATGTGTGAGTCTGGATTTAATAAAGATTGATGTTGATGTTGACCATGAATATCAACCAGATGACTGCTAATTTCCCTTAGCATGGACAAAGTGACAGTGCGACCATTTACCTTACAAAGATTACGGCCTTGTAATGTTATTTCACGCATTATAAGGAGACTTCCATCCTCTTCTAATGGTATCCCCATATCTGCTAGTATTTCTTTAATTTTATTGCTAGTATCGTCTAATGAGAAAAGCATTTCTACACGGGCAAAATCTTTGCCTGTTTGTATTAGTTCTCGATCTGCTCTTTCTCCAAGGGCTAAATTTACAGAATCAATTATTATGGATTTGCCTGCGCCTGTCTCACCGGTTAATACATTAAACCCTTCCCCAAATTCGATTATCAGTTCGTCAATTAAAGCGATATTTTTTATGGATATTTCTAGTATCATCTAATACCCCCAAGCATAAAGCTTATTGACGCATCATTTTTGAAAAACGCCGTAATACATCTTCTATTAAAGAATCATCACGTACTACCACCAGAATTGTATCATCTCCAGCGATACATCCTATAACTTCAGGCCAATTCATAGCATCAATGGCTGAAGCTGCGCCTTGTGCACCTGCGACAATGGTTTTTATTACACTTAGGTTTTTAGCGTGCTCTATAGAGATTACAGATTCTGAAAATACTCGAAACAAACGTTCAGAGATATCAGAATCCTGACGTTCAATAGTAGCATATTTGGAACCCCCGGTTTTACTCATTACTTTTACCAGTCTTAATTCTTTAATGTCCCTGGAAACTGTTGCCTGAGTAACATCCATTCCTCTGTTACGTAGTTCCTTTACCAATTCTTCCTGAGTCTCAATATCTTTTTCTTCTATTATCTTCAGAATCATGGCTTGTCTATTGTATTTCATTCTAATCTCCCCATTCTATTTACACTACGTGGAAAAATATTACTCCTTTCGTGATGATAATTTGCTTCGTAATAAATGATAAAAGCTATACCCAAAAATACGTATTAATTGTGTCTCAAATTTTGATTTAAATACTATGATTCGATCTCCAGTTTGTAAGGGTACTGCTTCTTGTCCATCTACTGTAACTATTACATTTCTACTCTTATTTGTACCTTCAACCTCAATTATGGAAGAGGCGTCAGCCACAATAGGCCTGGATGTTAAGGTATGTGGACATACAGGGGTTACCAACATACATTCCATTCCCGGATAGATAATAGGACCTCCGGCTGACAAAGAATAAGCCGTTGAACCTGTAGGAGTAGAAATAAGCAATCCATCTGCTGCATAATAATTTACAAATTCTCCATCGATCCAAAGATTTAAGTGTATCATACGACTATAAGACCCTTTATAAATATTAACATCATTTAAAGCCAAAGACTTATTTACAATTTTTCCTTCTCTTTTTAATTGTACTTCTAACATCATTCTTCTGTCAATGTCAAAGGATTTTGATGATAAGGCATCCAGAATGGAAGATAAATTAGTCATTTCTGCTTCAGCCAAAAAACCAAGATGTCCTATATTAATACCTAGAATCGGTTTTTGAAATTCAGCTGCTTTACGAGAAGATTGCAGGATTGTTCCATCGCCACCTAATACTAAAATTAAATCTGAAAACTCGTATAGTTCACTTTCATCT